>VGJF01000036.1 GCA_016867585.1 Candidatus Aminicenantota bacterium
GGTCGTGCCGGGCAAGGCCAAGCTTCAGGCGCGCTGGCTGCCCTATCTCCTCGGATTCGTGATCGCCCTCTCTTCGATCGCGACCCTCGAGCGGTCCCTTTTCCGCCATCCGGCCCGTTTTCCGCTTTTCTTCCTCCTGGCCGGCGCGGCGCTCGTCGGCCTCGAAATCGTCCGGCGGAGGTATATCGACTCGAAACTCGACCTCGTCTTCGTCGAAGAGCCCGAGCCGGTCATGATCACCCTCGGTTGCTGACAGACGACAGCCATCCCGCCGTGGCCGTAATACGTTTTCAGTATTCGCCTTGAAGCCCATGGCGCGGCCGTGTCCCCCGAAGCGAAATGGGACCCTCGTTAGGGTGATGCAGCGAGGGGGATATGGCCGCGCCATGCGGCCGCGACGCCGGAACGGAAGCTGTTCTACAGTCAGAATCCTCCCTGGGTTGAAAGCCCGTTCGGGCTTGTGATATACACCTTCGCATGACCGTCCGTGTCCGGGAGGGAGTCCGCCGATGATCAATTTCCAGCCCATCGACTGGGTCTTCGTCGCCGCTTATTTCGCCGTCGTTCTCGGCATCTCCTGGTGGAGCTTCCGGCAGAAGCAGCGCTCGACGGAGGACTATTTCCTGGCCAGCCGCCACGTCGGCTGGTTCGTCATCGGGGCCTCGATCTTCGCCTCCAACATCGGGGCCGAGCACATCGTCGGCCTCGCCGGCACGGCGGCCCAAAGCGGCGTCGTCATGGGTCACTACGAGCTTCACGCCTGGCTCGTCCTCGTCCTGGGCTGGGTCTTCATTCCCTTCTACATGCGGAGCCGGGTATTCACCATGCCCGAGTTCCTCGAGCTCCGTTACGCGCCCCAGGCCCGCTGGTTCCTGTCCGTCATCACCCTCATCGCCTACGTCTTCACGAAGATCTGCGTCAACGTCTACGCCGGGGCGGTCGTCTTCCAAACGCTGATGGGCATCGACTTCTGGACGGGGGCCCTGATCGTCGTCGTCCTGACCGGGATCTATACCGTCCTCGGGGGACTGAGGGCCGTCGTCTACACCGAAGCTCTCCAGACAATCGTCCTCGTCGCCGGCTCGGTCATCGTCTCGGTCGCCGGGCTCATCAAGATCGGCGGCTGGTCGGCCTTCGTCCGGGCCGCCGGGGCCGACCATCTCAACCTCTTCCTCCCGGCCAATCATCCCGAGTTTCCCTGGCCCGGGATGGTTTTCGCTCCGCCGATCGTCGGCCTCTGGTACTGGTGCACGGACCAGTACATCGTCCAGAGGGCCTTGGCGGCGAAAAACGAGCGGACGGCGCGGCGGGGGACGATCTTCGCCGCCTTCCTCAAACTCACCCCGTTCTACATTTTCATCCTTCCCGGCGTCATGGCCTATGTCATGGCCAAGTCGGGCCAGCTCCAGCTCGCCTCGGCCGACCAGGCGTTCCCGACGATGGTCGCGACCCTCATCCCCATCGGCCTCCGCGGCTTGGTCGCCGGAGGATTGCTGGCCGCCCTGATGAGCTCCCTCGCCTCGTGCTTCAACTCGAGCTCGACGCTTTTCACGATGGATATCTATAAAAAGTTCAAGCCTCAATCGACGGAGCGCGAGCTTGTCCGGGTCGGCCGGATCGCCACCGGGGTCTTGGTCCTCTCCGGACTCGCCTGGATCCCCCTGATGAAGCTCATCTCGAGCCAGCTCTATCACTATCTCCAAAGCGTCCAGGCTTATATCGCCCCGCCCATCGCCGCCGTGTTCCTCCTCGGAATTTTCTGGAAGAGGATCAACGGCAAGGCGGCCTTGGCCACCCTGGTCAGCGGATTCGTCCTCGGGATGGCCAGGCTGGTGGCCGAGTTGAACAAAGCCCACTTGGGCGGCGCCCTGTATTCCTTCGCGAACGTCAATTTCCTCTACTTTTGCATCATCCTCTTCGTCGTCTGCATCGCTGTATTGATCGTTGTCAGCCTGCTGACGAAGGCGCCCGACTATGAAAAAATCAAGGGCCTGACCTACGCCACGACCGTGGCCGAGGACAAGGCCGCATCGCGGAAGACCTGGGGCTGGAAAGAAGTCGTTTTGTCGCTCGTCGTCCTGGGCGTCGTCGCTTTTTCGCTGATTTATTTCAGCGGCCCCAAGGGGTGAGGCCGGGGTGCGGGGCGTCGTCGTCCGTGACTGGACGGCGTCGTTTCCTGAGGGGGTCGTCTTTCGCGCCGGCGACCGCGTCCAGCTCGAAAAATTCGACCCGGACTGGCCGGGTTGGGTGTGGTCCGTCTCACCTTGTGGGCCCGGGGCTTGGGCGCCGCTATCGATGATCGAGTCCGAATCGGACCTCGGCGGGCCCTTGCCGGTGGCCGGCCGTTTTCTCGAAGACTACGAATCGACGGAATTGACCGCCCCGGCGGGGGAGAGGCTCACCCTTTTCCGGGAAACGAGCGGATGGTATTGGGCGGAAGACGGCGCCGGCCGGCGCGGCTGGATCCCCGCCCGCTGCGTCGACCCGGATGTCTAGGATGGGGGACACATTAAAGCGTCCCGCATCGTTATCGCAACGAAAGCGGGCGGCCCGTCGTAAAAAGATTGAGCCTTATGGGAATTTTTGTCCAGGAGGACGGTCTATATACGTGGACAGGTTTCTTGGAAGTTTGGCATAAAAACGGCTGTTTCTAAGAGAAAACTATGCGCCGCTATCCTTTCAGGGAGGGAGGATGAATCCATGGTCATTCCGAAAAAAGTCCTCGGCATTTCTCTGGCCGTCGTCGTCCTGGCCGTCGGAGCCTATTTCCTGATCATCAAGAAGGGGGCCGGGAAAGGGGAGCCCGGAGAGCCTGGAGCCGCCCAGGCGGCGGGTGTGGCCGCCCCGGCCGAGGGTAGCTCCGGCGCGCAAAACGAAGTGGCCCCTTTGTCCGTCAAAGCCGTGCCGGCCTTGAGGGACGACCTTGTCATGACCCTCAAATCGCCCGGCGAAGCCTACACGGAAAGGAAAATCGTCCTCAAAGCCGAGGTCGGGGGGGTCGTCAAGAATCTTTACGCGGGGGAAGGCAAGCATGTCAAGGAAGGAGACGTCCTCGTCGAAATCGACGACCGGGAGCACGCCCTCAGGCTTGAGAAGCTTCAGGCCACGCGGATGAAGTATCTCTCCGATCTCTTCCTCGAAAAGCGGTTCGCCGCCGAGGAAAAAGAGGTCCCTCCGGAGATCTTGAAGAAGCTGGATACGGCTCAAGCCGCATTCGACAAAGCCACGGAAGGGTATCAGAAGGGCATCGTCTCCCAGGCCGATCTCGAGCGGATTCAAAAGGACTATGAGCTCGCCCTGATCGAGGCCGGCCGGAAGAAAGACGAAATCATGGCCTCGTCCAAGAACCTGACCCAGACCGAGATCGACGTCAAGATCGCCCAGATGGAACTGGCCAAGACGAGAATCCGGGCTCCTTTCTCGGGCATCCTCTCCGACATCAAGATCTCGCCGCGCGAGCATCTCGACGCCGGCCGGGAAATCTGCATCCTCGTCGACATCAGCCGGATCAAGGTCAAGGCCAAGGTTCTCGAGAGCGAGATCGGGAAAATGAGGACGGGCCGGGAAGTCGACCTCCGCTTCAGCGCTTATCCGGGAAAATCGGTCAAAGGCGTGGTCGAGGCCGTTAGCCCCCTCGTGAACACGGAGGACCGGACCTGCACCGTCTACATCGGCGTCGACAATCCGTCCGAGGAGATCAAGCCCGGGATGCACGCCGAGGTCGAGATCGCGGCCGATATCTATAAAAACCGGCTGCTCGTCCCCCAGGCCGCCATCTTGACGCGCGGCGGCCGGAAGCTCGTTTTCGTCATCGAGGGGGGACTGGCCAAGTGGCGTTATGTCGAGATCGGCGTCGAGAACGAAAAATTCGCCGAAATCCTGGACGGGGTGAAGGACGGCGAGCCGGTCATCGTCGAGGGCCATTTCACCCTGGCCCACGACGCCAAGGTCGCGATCGAAAAGACCGCTCCTTGAGTCCGGAGGGGAGGGGAGACATGTTGAAACGAGTCGTTTTCGGCTTCGTCATCGCGATTTTTTTCTCCGGAATCGGGCTGCCTCGGGAAGCCCCTCAAGCCCCGGCCGTCGCGCCGGAGAATCTGACCCTGGCCGAATGCCTGGCCAGGGCGCTCAAGTCCAACCTCGACCTGACGATCGAGGCCTTCAATCCCGCGATCGCCGACGCGTCGCTTCAGGAGTCCAGGGAAAGATACCTCCCCCAGTTCTCCATCCAATCCTACTACCGGGATCTCATGACGCCGAGCACGTGGGGCGTCGAAGGGCCGATCTACCAGACCAAATATGATTACGTCTACTTCAATGTCCGACAGAGTATCCCGCTCGGAACGACCCTCGATCTCAACGTTTCCACGACGAGAACGGATACGACCAGGGCGTTGACCATCATCAATCCGTCTTACTCCAGCCAGATCAGCTTCACCCTGATCCAGCCGCTGCTGCGCAATTTTGGGGCGAAGGTCAACCGTTATCAGACCATCAAGGCGGAACGGCGATGGGATATTTCCCTTTCGAGCCTGAAGACGGCCCTCATCGGGACCATCTTCAACGTCGAGCAGGCCTACTGGTACCTTTACAGCTCGCGCGAGAATCTCCGCGTCCAGGAGCTGTCCCTGGCCCAGAGCCGGGAAGCCTTCAAGAAGATCCAGGAGGCCGTCCGGATCGGATCGAAGTCTTCGATCGACCTCCTGAAGGCCGAGACCGAAGTCGCCAATTACGAGGCCGGCGTCCTTTCGGCCCGGGCGTCGCTCGAAAAACAGGAAAACGCCCTGAAGGCCCTCCTCAACATGCCCGTCGGGCCGGCCGCGGCCGAAGCCGTCGCCCTCGGGTCCATCATCCCCGTCGACAAGCCGGCCGTCGAGAAGCGGAGCGTGACCTTCGAGGAAGCGCTGCGGACGGCCTTGGCCGAACGGCCCGAGCTCGCCCAATACGAAAGCCAGGCCGCCAGCGCCGCCTTGGATGTCGGATACTACAAGAATCAACTCCTCCCCCAGCTCGACCTCCAGTTTTCGTACTGGAAGCCCGGCCAGTCCGGAGTAAAATATCTCTACGAGAACGATAATTACCTCACCGGCAACATCATCGGCAAAATCACCGGCAGCCGGGCCGATTCCTTCAAGGATATTTTCCGCAAATCCTACGAAAATATGACGTTCTTCCTGACGATGACCGTCCCGCTGGCCAACGTCCTCTCGCGGGCCAGTCTCTCCCAAGCGAAACTGGCCGAAGAGCAGGCGCGCTATCGCCTGGAGAAGCAGCGCAAATCGATCGAGGTCGAGGTTCTGGAGGCGGTGAAAGACCTGGAGACGAGCGCCCGGCAAATCGAGTCTTCGGCCCGCTACCGGGAGCTGATGGAAAAGCAGGTCGAGGCCGAGACCGAGCGCTACGAGCTCGGACTCGCCTCGAGCGAATGGCTGTTTTCGTATCAGCGGCAGTTGGCCCAGGCCAAGGTCAGCGAAATCCGGGCGGTCATCGACTTCAAGATCGCCCTGGCCAAGCTCGACAAGGCCATGGGGACGACCTTGAAGTCCAAGGGGCTGAAGTTCCGGGACTACGAATTTTAAGAGAGGAGATTTCAACCTTGAAACGTATCGTCGTTTTAATGTTGGGGCTAGTCGGAATGCTGACCTGGCCGGCTGATTCGCCGGCCCAAAAGATCGAGACCGTAAACGGGGTGAAGCTCGTCCACAACGAGAAGGGGGGGCTGTGGGGCAAGACGCCCAAAATAGCGCTCGAACTTGTCCGGAAAATCGGGGACGTCGACGCGGAGGACGAGACCGTCGCTTTCAACCAGCCGGGCGATATCGCCGTCGACGCGAAGGGCAACATCTACATCCTCGATTCAGCCAACGCCCGCGTCCAGAAGTTCGGGCCGGACGGGAAATTCCTGGCGACGTTCGGCCGGAAAGGGCAGGGCCCGGGCGAATTCGTCATGCCCGATTCGTTGGACTTCACCGCCGACGGCCGGCTCGTCATCTTCGACCCCTTCCAGCGACGGATTCAGATCAATCCTCCCGACGGCAAGGACCCGAAAATGATCTCGCTCACGGAGCAGCAGGTCAGCAAGCTGAGGGCCTTGCGCCAGGGCGGATACGTCGTCAAGGGGCGGACATTCGCCGCCTCCTTCGGGATGCCCGGCGAAAAGGAGAAGCCCGCTCCCCCGAAGCTTCTGAAAATCCTCGATGCGGAGGGCAAGGTCGTTCGGGAATTCGGAGACTTGATCGACCTGGGCGATCCGATGACCAGCGTCTATGGAAGCAGCCTCGCGTTCGACCTTAACGCCCAGGACGAAATCATCGCCGCTTATCAGTATCAGAACCGGGTGGAAAAATACTCGAAGGACGGCAAACTCCTCTGGCGCGCCGACCGGCCGCTGAATTACGCCGTCGAAGTCAAGGCCAAGGGAGAGATGAACACCCAGAGCCGGGGAGGAGGAGTTTCGGTGAGCATGAAGGCCCCCCAGATGAACACCTGCACGCGGGGCGTGGCCGTGGACGGGAAGGGACGCGCCTGGGTCGTGACGTACAACCGCCAGCTCAAGAAAGAGGAGGAGGTCCGGACCTCGATGACGTCGATGATGGGCGGGGGCGGACAGGCCGTGTCATCCAAGGTGGAAGGCGACACCGACCTCCGGACGACCGACGCCCTCAAGCTCGAGATTTTCGACCCGGAGGGTGTTTTCCTCGGCGAGATTCCGCTCACCCACTTCGTCGATTTCATCCGCGTCCAGGGGAATGACCTCTTCCTCATCGACAGCCAGCGGGGGGCGACGGTCTACCAGTATCGCATCGTCGAAAAATAGCGGATAGCGGCTCACGCCATGAAACTCGCCCGGCTGGCCATCGACCGCCCGGTGACGGTGTACATGTTCTTCTTCGCCGTCGTCCTCCTCGGATTCGTCTCGCTCCGGGAGTTGAGCGTCGACCTCCTGCCCGAAATCAGCTATCCCCGCCTCTCCGTCGTGACCCGCTACTCCGGCGTCGCCCCCGAGGAGATGGAAACCCTCGTCACGAAGCCGCTGGAGTCGGCCGTGAGCCGCATCGCCGGACTGCGGCGGGTCGAGTCCGTGTCGAAGGAGGGCGTCTCGGTCATGACCCTCGAGTTCGACTGGGGCACGGACATGAACTTCACCCTCCTCCACACCCGGGAGCAGCTCGACATGGCCAAGGATCGGCTGCCGCAGGGCGTCGAGAGCCCGACGATCCTCACTCTCGATCCCCAGAGCAAGCCGATCATGACCTTGGCCCTCTCGGGCGATCGCGGCCTCCTCGAGCTCAAGGAATTCGCCGAGGAACTCGTCAAACCCCGTCTCGAGCAAATCGAGGGCATCGGCCAGGCCGAGATCACGGGCGGGGTCGAGCGCGAGATCCATGTTGAGGTCGACCCGAAACTCCTCTCCCTCTACGGATTGACGATCAACGAAATCGCCGCCCGGATCGACGCCTTCAACCAGAATCTCCAGGGGGGGACGATCCGCAAGGGGACGTTCAAGTACGCCCTGAGGATCGTCGGCGAATTCGAGGCCATCGAGGAGATCGGCCAAATCAGCCTCAAGGCGGCCCGGGGGGGCGGGGTCGTCCGCCTCAAGGACGTCGCGACGGTGAGCGACGGAATCAAGGAGCGGCAGGGGATGACCCGTTTCGACGGCCGGGAGAGCGTCGGCCTCCTTGTCCGCAAGGAGGCCGGAGCCAACACGGTCAAGGTGACGCGCCAGGCCCGGAAGGTCATCGACCAGATCCGGCGCGAAAATCCGGGGATCGACCTGACCGTCGTCAGCGAGCAGTCGCGCTACATCGAGGAGGCCATCGGCGCCGTCCGCAACGAAATCATCCAGGGCGCGATCCTGGCCTTCCTCGTCCTCCTCATCTTCCTCCAGGAATGGAAAACCCCGCTCATCATCGACACCGTCATCCCCATCTCGATCATCGGGACGTTCAGCCTGATGTTCTTCAGCAAGATCACCCTGAACATCATGTCCCTCGGCGGGCTGGCCCTGGGGGTGGGCATGCTCGACGACTGCGCCGTCGTCGTCTCGGAAAACATTTACCGCCACCGGAGCCTGGGGAAAAGCCCCAAGGAGGCGGCTTACGTCGGGACGTCCGAGGTCGGCGGGGCGATCTTCTCCACGGCCCTGACGACGGTTGTCGTTTTCCTCCCGATCATCTACGTCCACGGCATCGCCGGCCAGCTCTTCAAGGACACGGCTTTGACCGTCGCCTTCGCCCTGATGGCCTCGCTGCTCGTCTCGCTGACCTTGATCGGAACCCTCCAGTCGCGCTCCTTCGAGGGCGGAGCGGTGCGATGGGATCGCGGAGCCGGCGGGCGCTTTCGTTGGGGCTTGAAGGAGGTCTGGGGAGGGCACGGCCCGGAGTCGGGGAAACGTTCCGGATTCGTCCGGATTCTGACGATGCCGTTCCGGGCCCTCCAAGTCCTCGTCTACGCCGCCTTGAAAGCCGTCCTCTTCGCCGTCCGCTTCCTGGCCAGCTACCTCGTCCAGCTCGCGGCCTTTGTCCTGCGGCTCGTTTCCATTCCTTTTCGTCCGCTCATCGGCTTCGTTTTCCGCGGGTTCAATTCCGCCTACGGGGCGTTCGTCGCTTGGTACGAGCGTTTCCTGACCTGGAGCCTCAACCACAAGGGGCGGATCACGGCCGCGGCCGTCCTTTTCTTCGGCGGCTCGGCCATCCTAGGCTTCAACCTCAAGCGGGAGCTCATGCCGAAGATCGAGTCGACGGCCTTCTCTCTCCAGCTCAAAACGCCGGTCGATTATTCCCTCGACCAGACCTCGGCCATGGCGGCGATGCTCGAGCAGTCGCTCCGCGGCCTTCCGGGCGTCCGGACGATCATGTCCCAGGTCGGCATCGTCAGCGGGGAGGAAAGCGCCAATCCGGAGATCTCGGTCAACTCCGCCGAAATCCTGGTCAACGTCACGGCGCCGGGCGACGTCGACGGCGTCCTCGAATCCCTGCGCCGCCGCCTCGCCTCCTACCCGGACCTTCAATACACGATTTCCCGCGAGCAGTCGACGCTCTCCCAGCTCCTGGCCCTATCCATCGCCGATATCGGGCTCAAGGTCAAGGGCGACGACCTCGAGAGGCTCAAGACGATCTCCGGCGACCTCGTCGCCAAGCTCCGTGACGTCCCGGGGATCGCCGACGTCGCGACGAATATCGGCGAGGGGAAGCCGGAGTTCAAGGTCCGGATCCGGCCCGAAGCCGTCCGGAAATACGCCAACCTCTCTCCCGCCGCCCTGGGCGATTTCCTCGTCAACGCCGTCCGCGGGAAACTGGCGACCCAATACAACGAACTGGAGAAGAAGTACGGCGTCCTCGTCCGCCTCCGCGGCGCGGAAGAGCGGAACATCGATGCCCTCCTCGACGAGCCTTACCCCCATCAGGGAACGCTCATCCCGCTCCGCGAACTGGTCGATTACGAGATCGTCAAAGGCCCCAAGGAGATCCGCCGCGAGAATCAGCAGCGGGAGGTCCTCGTCACGGCCAACCTCCGGGGAGCCAAGATCAGCCAGGTCGTTCCCCGGGTCGAACGGGCGATCCGCGAGCTCGACCTTCCCCCCGACTACCGCATCCTCTTCAGCGGCGAGCGGGAGGAGATGTCGAAGTCGTTCCGGAGCCTGGTCATCGCCCTCCTCCTGGGCGCCGTCTTGACGTACATGGTCATGGCCGCCCAGTTCGAATCGCTCCTCCATCCGTTCCTCGTCATGTTCACCCTGCCGATGGGCGCGGCCGGGACGGCCTTGGCCCTCTGGGTCACCGGCCAGACGGTCAACGTCATCTCGATCATCGGCATGGTCGTCCTCATCGGCCTCGTCGTCGACAACGCGACCGTCGAGGTCGACTACACGAACCAGCTCCGGCGGGGCGGCAAGAAGCTCCGGGAGGCCGTCTTTGAATCGGCCCGAACCCGCCTCCGGCCCATTCTCATCTCGTCCCTCAGCACGCTTTTCGGGCTCTTCCCCCTGGCTCTCGGCCTCGAGACCGGCGGCGAGATCATGAAGCCCCTGGGGATCGTCGTCATCGGCGGCTTGACCTGCTCGACCTTCCTGACGCTCGTCCTCATCCCCGTCCTCTACGAGTGGGCGGAATCCCGGAGATCCCGGCCGTGAAAGTCCTCATCGAACGTCCGGTCGCCACGGCGATGGTCTATCTGGCCCTCCTCCTTTTGGGCGTTTATTCCTTTGTCAACACGCCCCTGGAGCTCGTCCCCAGCGAGCAGTATCCGCAGGTGACGATCACCGCGACCTGGCCCGGCGCGCCCCCCGAGATCGTCCAGAGCCGAGTGACGGCCCCTCTCGAGGAGGCCGCGGCCGAGATCAAAAGCGTCCGGAAGCTGACCTCCTCCTCCCGGATCGGGTCGGCGACCATCACCCTCGAGTTCAATCCGAAGACGGACATGGAGTTCGCGACCCTGGCCCTCCGCGAGGCCGTTTCGAAAAAGCGGGCCCTCCTCCCGCCGAACGTCCGGCCCGTCCTCCAGCCCTATGTCCCCGAGGAGCTCCAAGCCCAGCCGTTCATGCAGTACACGATCTCGGGCGACTACCCGCTCCAAACGCTGCGGGCCATGGTCAAGGACAAGGTCGAGTTCGGGATCGGATCGGTCCGGGGCGTCGCCGGCGTGGAGGTCTGGGGCGGGTCGGACCCCGAGATCCGGGTCGTCCTCGACAAGAAAACCCTTCAAGCCTACGGCATCCAGCCGTACGCCGTGACCTCGGCCATCAGCCAGAGGCTCCGGACCTTCCCCTCGGGACGCCTCCGGGACGGAAGCCAGGAGTTCCTCTTCAAATACTCGGAAACGATCGCCGGCCTCGACGAGCTCGGAGAGACGGTCGTGGCCTACGTCGGGCGAAATCCCGTCCGCATCCGGGACGTCGCCCGGGTCGAGACGACCTACGCCGACGTCGGGCGGATCAACCGGATCAACACGCAGCCGACGCTCTCCTTCTTCGTCGCCAAGGAAAGGGGGGCGAACACCCTCCGCGTCGCCCGCGAGGTGAAGCGCAAGCTCGAGGACGTCAAGAAAGAGCTGCCCAGAAACCTCGTCTTTCGGATCGTGACCGACGAGAGCGACGAGATCCGCAAGAACCTCAACAACCTCTACCTCCTGGCCGGTTTGATCACGGTCATCGTCTTCGTGATGATCTTCGTCATCCTCCGCCGGCTCGGACCGTCGCTCCTCATCCTCTCGTCGATCGCCTTCTCGATCGTCATGACCTTCAACCTCATCTACCTCTTTAAGATCTCGCTCAACATGCTGACCTTGGGTGCTCTAGCCCTGGGATTCGGGCTGTTCGTCGACAATGCCATCGTCGTCTTCGACCACATTCTCCGCCTGAGGGAGCGAGGGACGCCGGCCAAGGAGGCGGCCGTCAAGGCCCCGCGGGAGGTCTTCCTCGCCGTCCTCTCTTCGACCCTGACGACGATCGCCGTCTTCTGCGCCTTTCCTTTTTTCACCGGCCGCTTGAAGATCTATTATCTCCCCTTGGCGATCGTCATTCCCTCGGCCCTTCTGACCTCGCTCCTCGTCTCCTTCACCCTGATCCCCGCCCTCAGCCCGAAGATCAGCCTCCGGCCGAAAAAGGCGGAGACGCCGCCGCCGGGGACGGGCCGGTTCGGGAAATTCCTCCGTTTCTGCCTCCGGCATCCCGTCGAGGTCCTCCTCGTCGTCGCCGCCCTCCTCTTCGGAAGCTACAAATGGTTCCAGGCCGAGGTCACGATCGGCGACTGGTTCCGATGGTATTCGAGGGAATATCTCAACGTCCGGATCGGGACCCCCGCGGGGACGGGGATCGAGCGGACCGACGAAGCCATCCGAAAATTCGAGGACCTCGTCATGGCCCAGCCCTACGAAAAGGAGATGAACGTCAACGTCTGGCCGGAAAACGCGTTCATGCGGATCGGCTTTCCCAGCGAGATCGAGCTGTCCTACCGCCCCTATGTCCTCAAGGAGGAGCTCATCCAGCTTGCCACCCAATACGCCGGGGTGGACATCTCGGTGACGGGATTCGACCCCCAGTACTACGGTTCGAGCATGGGGGTCGGGACGTGGTACAGCTCCAGGATCTCGTTTTACGGCTACAGCCTCAAGAAGCTCAGCGAGATCACCGACAGCCTGGAGAGGACGCTCAAGCGGAATCCCCGGATCAAGGAGACCCGGAAGACGTCCGACCGGTACGGCTGGGGCTTCCGGGGCGATTATTTCGAGAACGTCCTCAAGATCGACAAGGCCGCGCTTAAAAAATATGCCCTCGACCCCCTCTATCTCTACTGGCACCTCCGGACGCTCGTCCAGGGGCAGTTCGGCCTGCCGATGAAAATCCGGACGGGCGGGGAGGAAATCCAGGTCGCGGTCAAATTCCCCGACGCGGACACTCTCGACATGAGGGCCTTGCAGGAAGCCTTGATCCGGACGACCGGCGGTGAGTTCCTCCGCCTGGGCGAGATCGCGGAGTTCACGGAGCGGCCGATCGCCGGCTCGATCGACCGGCAGAACCAGCAGTTCCAGCAGACGCTCATGTGGGAGTTCCGGGGGCCGGCCAAGGCCGAAGAGAGATACCGGAAAGGCGTCTACGACAGCCTGAGCCTGCCGCCGGGTTTTACGGCCAAGCTCGACGAAGGCTTCCGGATCACCGGCGAGGAGAAGAAGGAGATCCGGGCCGCCATCGCCGTCTCTCTCGTCCTCATCTTCATCATCATGGCCGCCCTCTTCGAGTCGCTCGTCCATCCCTTTTTTATCCTGACGGCCGTCCCCCTGGCCCTCATCGGGGTTTTCGTCGCCTTTGTCGTCGCCGGAGCGGCCTTCGACTCCTCGGCCTATATCGGGGTCATCCTCCTCGGCGGCATCGTCGTCAACAACGCCATCCTCCTCGTCGACCATATCAACCTGAAGCGGAGGCAGGGGAGACCGTTCCTCGAGGCGGTTATCGAGGGGACTCAGGACCGCGTCCGGCCGATTTTCATGACCGCGGCCACGACCGTCTTCGGCATCATCCCTCTCCTCATCATCAGCACCGAGACGGGGAGGCAGAAGATCTGGTCGGCCTTGGCCCTTTGCACGGCCGGCGGACTCGTCACCTCGACGATGTTCATCGTGATCGTCATTCCGGTCCTCTATTTTTACGGAGACCGGATGCGCGGCTGGGGGGGGACTGTCGTCGCCGCCGTCCGGGCGGGCCGTTTGTCGCATTCCCCGGCTCCGGCCGCTAAGGAAGATCCCTTCGCCGACAAATAAGCCTGCCGCTTGACGAACGGATAGCCGTCCTCGGATTGGTCGAGGCTGGACTTCTCGTTTCCCCGATTAAGGCCATGTCCATGTCTGATGTCGCAGCCTTACTCCAACGAACCCCCCCCGGGCGAAAGCATGCCAGGTTCTGGCCTACCTCAAGGTCATCGACGATGTCAGCCGGTCATGCCCGCCAATCCGAGGCTCCCTGGGAGGAGAGGCACGAAAAGCGTTGAGGACCCTGCCGGATAGGACTGACCGGATAGCGGACGAGATACGGCGGGATTCAGTCCTTTTCCGCTCCCCAGGGCGGGGGCGGGGCGGGGACCGGCTTGGTCAGGTCGAAATCGACGCGGAATTCCCGGCCTTCGCGCGTCAGGCGGTAGGTGAAGGTCTTCCCCGGATAGATGTAGATGTGCCAGGTGTTGCCCACGGACTGGGGCATGCCGGTGCGGACGAACAGCTCCTGCGAATAGGCATCGGCCGGGAATGACTGGGCGTTGGCCCAGCCGGGGCCGGTCGTGTGTCCTCCGTACATGGTCGTTTCGTCGGGGCTTCCGTCGCGGTGGCGATGGTCGTGCTTGAGCTGCAGACCGGAGCCGGTCCGGGTGATGACCCAGGTCCGGGAGCGGTCCTCGCCGACGTGGAAAGGGATGTCAAGGGTGTCGAGGGAGCATTTCCGGACGTGCATGATCAGCCGCTGCTCGGAGAAGGCCTTGTCGGCTGGGCCGCCGACGGTCACTTTGCCTTCGAAAGCTTGACCGCACAGGGCGGCGAGGTTTTCGAAAAAGGCGTTGTGGCTGCCCTCGGACAGGACCTTGTCCTGGGCGGCAAAGCCTCGAGCCAAAATGAGGGCCGCGGCCGAGGCGGCGACCACGAGGACGACATTTCTCTTCATGGCGATCTCCCCGGACATTTTATGGAAAAACGGACGGCATGAAAAGGGAAGAGCGCGCCCGGTCCGATTCGAGCGGGGCCGCCAATGGATGGCCCTGGCCTTGGGACAGGATTTCCTCGAGGCGCGCCGGTCGATCTGTCTTGGCTATTGCGGTATCATATCCACATGAAGACAAATTCCGCTCTGGACTATAAAAGCGGCTGCGGCCTTCGCCTGTTCTTGTACCTGTTTGTCTGCCGCTCATGCTCTTTCTCGTGGGATTGTTCCTCTTGCTGGTTCCCCTTCCAGCCCCCTTACCGCCCCCTGCCAGCAAGGCCCGTAATCTGCCAGTGGCCTTGCTGACGGGCTTGAGCGGCATGGCTTATTTGCTTTGGATCGCCTCCTATTTGCGATCACGCGTCAGAAGAGCCAGCCACAGCATGGATCCCGTTTTTCTCAAACACGGATTCCAACTGGGAAAATCCTATGCTATTGCCCGCACCTTTCGGGGAGAGCATGACGGCATGGCCATTACGGGAGACCTGTTTCCCGATTACAAGCTCCACCCTTGGCGACTGAGCCTCAGGGGTTCGGTTCTGACTGGAGTTCAGGCCGTGCTCAGCAATCGTCAACCCGTCATTCTGGGGCCAAAGATGTCCCGCTTTCCCGCAGAGGGCCGACTCTCCTCGATTTTCATCTATGGCGATCATCCTCAATGGCTGGAAAAGATCCTCGGCCAAAGCCACACCATCCAACGCCTCGAGAGCATTCGAACCACTCTCAGCACCTCCGACACTTGGCAGCTCATCGTCGAGCCCCAGAGTCTTCAACTTCGCATCATGACGTACACCATGACCACCGACCATATGGGGATTTGGCTGGACAGCTTTTTTCATCTGGCCAAAACCTTTTCAACTCCCGGGAAAACACCGGAATGAACATGAACGAACCCGTGAGGCCTCAAGTCCCTGAGCCTGAAGCCGAGATGTCCTCAAACACCTTCCGGCGCCAATCGGCCACTTTTTGGAGCACCCTCTTTTTGTCGAAGAGCTGACCGCGCAGCGACATCGCCTCTAACCGCCGAAAAAATGCATCTGGCCCGGAGGCGATCTCCTCGCGCGCGGATTCGCTCACGCGTCGATAAATCGCCTCCATGACGATCGATGCCGCTCCGAGGCAAAAACGTCCCATCCGCTTCGACAACAGACATTCCAGGCTTCGAAGAGTCTCCTCTTGAAATTTCGCGTTGAGGCGAACGAGGCAGGGGTCCTCAACGCCCAAGTCCTTCCAAAATAAATCTTGGTAGGCGATCGGGAGAAAATTCAGGACGTGGCCGGCATCGTCAATTCTCGGCAAAAGCGGATAAAGACGACAAACCAAGGGTCTCCATTGAGGAAAAGAGCAGGCCCCCTCAAGCCTGCAAGTCACGAAATCGAAGGAGAACCCCGCCTGATCTCCGGATGAGCCTGGGATAGGAACGTTCACTTCTCTTCGTGTTTCCTTGAACCCCTGCTGTAAAACGCCCTTCGCCTCGAGAAACTCAAACTCCCCGGGAAACAAAGGCAGGACGGCTCCCGGATCTCGAAACAAGCGGAAGTGTTTGACGATGCTCCGAAAAGTGCAGCAATGGGAACCACACGAAATCCAACATCGATCAACGGAAAACCAACTTGTTTTGTAGGCTTCGTCGAAGTCGAGATCGTTATGAAATGTTCTCATGGACAGGTCGCTTCCTCGACGACGAGCATAAACGGGCTCTCCGGCGGTGTCAATGGCGGCTTGACAATCCTCCGTCCGGAAGGCAAAGGTCTCCCTCAGGCCCATGGTCAAGGAGATCGCGGCGCGCTGCCTCGATTGCGGCAATCCCTGTTGCGGCTTTCCCCGCGTCCGTCGCCCGAGGCCGTCCTTCAGGAGTTTCTCTGGGAGGCCGACCCGCCGGTCGAATATGTCCCGCGACCTATCGGTGCCTCTTCTCAATATTTGCGATGGCTTTCTTGGCATCCACCGCCAGATCTGGATCGCCGAGGCAGTCTCTCAGAGGCGGAATGGCCCGATTGTCGGCGATCTGACCCAAGATCTTGATAATGTCCTGAAAGAAGGCGGAGTTGCTGATGCCCGCTTTCGCCAGGGCGATGGCATCTGTTTCACAACCGCCAGGTCAGTATTGGAAGAAAAGGGGCCTCGGCCGTCCTGGATGAGCGTCGTGCCGAACTTGTCCCGCAGATCAAGCCCAAAATGATCTATTCGGGGATGGAGTCAAGAACGACCATTTTCCGCAAAAGAAGCGGGAGAGTAACATCGCGCCGGCATTCAATTGGGGAAAGACAATTGGCTTTAGAAGGAACTCGGGCTGATCGACGGCGCGATCATCGCCGCGGCGCGCGACCGACGTGCCTCGGTCCGGACGCTCGATAAGAAAATTCTGGAAATTCTCGAGGAGGCCGAAAAATTCAATCCGGGACGGGCTCCATTTTGAACCGCTTGACGGACGGGTAGCCGTCCTCGGGGCGAACGAGGCTGTACATCTTCCCGTTCCGGAAGGCGAAGATGCGGACATCGACCTTGACCTGTTTGAGGAATATCCCGTCGGGGGAGAAGACGTCGTAGGTGTAGGCGGTGGTCTTTTCGTCCTTGTAGAGCTCGACCCAGAGGTTGTCCTCGTCGTCGAAGAGGATCGTTCTATTAAAAGC
Organism: Candidatus Aminicenantota bacterium; assembly: GCA_016867585.1. Taxonomy (GTDB): domain Bacteria; phylum Acidobacteriota; class Aminicenantia; order Aminicenantales; family UBA4085; genus JAAZPG01. Next base: position 16,816 of record VGJF01000036.1, read on the forward strand.
CGGCATGGTCTTTTTCTGGCCGACCTGGCCGGAATATTTGGGATTTTTCAGGGGGTTGAATTCCCGGCCGAAGGCGAATTCCGGCTTTCCGTCCGTCCCGTACGCCGCCAGGAGGTAGTTCTCGTTGTAGCCGCCATAAATCTTCCCCCGGCGGTTGATGTTCCAGGCGATCGTATAAAGTCCTCCGGCGCTCACGCTCCCCTGGCCGACGACCTTCATGATCATGGACTCGCCGAGGAAATCGGCGAGATGGGTCATTTCCTTGCCTGAAGCGTCGGTGCGGAAGATCCTTGTGACGTAGGGGATCTCGCGGTATTCGGTCGACAACTTCAACTCCCCGGCCGTCTCCCATTTCGCCAGGTAGAGGCGGTTCTGCCCGTCGACGGCCAAGCTCCGGTAATAAGCGTCGAGGGGAAAGCTCGACAGGTATTGTCCCTCGTTCGTCAAGAGGGTGACGCGCCTCTGACGGCCGTCCAGGATGCAGATCCGGCCGTCCGTCATCAGGCTGAAAAACGCCGGGGTGTCGAACTCGCCCGGTCCCTGGCCTTGTCGGCTCAACGTTCGTAGGAAACGTCCCTGACCGTCATAGACCTTGATGTGCATGTCTCCCCAGTCCATGACGTAAACCCGGCCTTGGGCGTCGACCTTGAGGTCGAGAGGCTTGTTGAACATCGCCGCCTCGGCCGTCGTCTCTTCGCCGCAGGACATC
>VGJF01000037.1 GCA_016867585.1 Candidatus Aminicenantota bacterium
CCCTCAAGGACTTGAACTTCCCCGTCATGTCGCCTGGTTTTCCACGGCCGCGGCGGCTTTGGCGTAGTACTTGAGGATGAATTTTTCCTGGACCTTGAAAGACCAGTGGACGTCTCGGATATGGGCCGCGGCCTCCTCCCTGTTCCGGCTCTTGACGAGGCCGATGAGGGCGGCATGCTCGCCGATCGAGGCCTGCTCCCACTCCTTGACGAACCCCTGCTGGCGGGGAAAATCGTAAAGCCTCTTTTTCAGGGTGTTGACGATCCGGAGAAGGCCCTCGTTGCCGCAGCGGCTCAAGAAGACGTCGTGGTAATTGAGGTTTTTCGCGTAATACAGGTCGAAATCGTCGTTTTCGATGGCCTCTTTCATCTCGGCATTCAGCCGCTCCATCGTCCGGATTTCGCCCTCCCCGATCTTATCGAACGCCTGGAGGAGGGCCGTGCTTTCGAGGGCCCCGATGATCTCGTAGTAATTCCTGATGTCCTGGAGGGTCAGGACGTTGACCTCGACCTTGCGGCGGGGGAGAATCGAGACAAACCCTTCCATCTCGAGCTGGAGGAGGGCGTCGCGGAGAGGCGTCTTGCTGACTCCCAGGCGCTTGGACGTCACCTCCATGTCGATGACCGAGCCCGGAAGGAGGTCGCCGCGGCGCATGGCCTCGCGGAGGTACTCGTAAACCTGTTCCTTGAGGGACTTGAAGTTCAAGAGCGGTCTGTCTTCGGCAGCCAAGGTTCCTCCCTGGAGACGGCGTTCGGCAGACCTAAATTATTCAAGAATCGGCCGACAAGTCAAGCCGCGTGGTTTGATCGATTGACCCTTTTCTTTTTTTTGGACCGGGAACGGGTCCTGTCTCGGCTCGTCCCCTTCCGTCCTCGCTCCGTCACCCTGACGAGGGTCCCACTACGCTACGGGCGGGAGGGGACTTCGCCGGCCACCCGTTCTCTTTTCTCAATGAAAACGGTCAATCGATCGGGGGGTGAACGCGCGCAACAAGTTCTCAGAGTGCCTCTTGCCATCCTAAGTCTTTCGGAGAGATTATTTCTCATCGTGTTCACGCCGTTTTTTTTCGCGGACTTCAATGGCGGACGGTGCGGACAAACGGGTGGAATTATCGCGAGGGAGGGCGAGTGTGGTATAAATGGAGGTCGCGCGAGGAGCGGCCGATGATCGAACTCCGGAACGTTTCGAAAAGCTACGCCAAGGGCCGGGTCAAGGCCGTCGACGACCTGACTTTGACCGTCCGGCCGGGGGAAATTTTCGGCTTCCTCGGCCCGAACGGGGCCGGCAAGACGACGACGATCAAGATGATCGTCGGCCTCCTCAAGCCCGACCGGGGGACGGTCGTCGTCGCGGGGTTCGACGTCCGGAAAGAGCCCCTCCGGGCCAAGGCCGTGACGACCTACGTCCCCGACACCCCGGCCGTCTACGAGCGGCTGACCGGGCTCGAATACTTGAATTTCATCGGCGACGTCTACGGCGTTTCGAAAAAAGACCGCCTCGCCCGGATCGAGAAGGGCCTGGAGGTCTTCGAGCTCTCCTCGGCCGTCGGAAGCCCCATCCAAAGCTATTCTCACGGCATGAAGCAGAAGATCGTCCTCATCGCCGCCCTCCTCCCCGCTCCTCGGGTCATGGTTCTCGACGAACCCATGGTCGGCCTGGACGCCCGGTCCGCCCATCACATGAAGAACCTTTTGCGGGAGCATTGCCAAGGCGGGGGGACCCTCTTCTTCTCGACCCATATCATGGAGGTCGCGGAAAAAGTCTGCGACCGTCTGGCCATCATCCACAAGGGACGCCTTGTCGCCGAGGGGACGATGGCCGAGCTCCGGTCCCGGAACGGGACGAAGGAATCCCTCGAGCACATCTTCCTGGAGCTGACCGAGACATGAGCCGGTTCGGCAGCCTCGTCCGGACCGCCCTGCGGGTCAATTTCGGCCTCTCCCTCTTCCGGCCCAGGGAGATCCTCCGCCGGAAGCGGGATTTATGGATGATCCCCCTCATCGTCCTGGGCGCGGCCAGCCTCGGCCCGGTCCTCTATTTTTACCTCAAGATCATCCGGACCGTGCACGGCTGGCTCGCCCCGACCGGCCAGCAGGCCGTTCTCATCACGGCCGCGGTCCTCGCCGGCCAGGTCTTCGTCTTCATCTTCGGCTTTTACTACGTCATCTCGGCTTTCTATTTTTCCCGCGACCTCGAAATCCTCGTCCCTCTCCCCCTGGCCCCGGCCCAAGTCATGACCTCGAAGTTCGCCGTCATCCTGACGAACGAATACCTGACGATCGCCCTCCTCGTCCTGCCCGTCTTCGTCTCGTACGGCCTCCTCGAGGGCGCGGGCGCCGGGTACTGGCTCGCCGCCGGGCTGGTTTATCTTTTTCTCCCGGTCATTCCCCTGGCCGCCGTCGGCCTGCTCGTCGTCGGGCTGATGCGGGTGGCCAATTTCAGCCGGAAGAAGGACGTCCTGATCATCGTCGGCAGCCTCATCCTCATGACCGCCGCCCTGGGCGGGCAATTGTGGCTCGGCCGGTCGGCCGGCGCCTCGCCCGATCCCGAGGCGATCGCCCGCATTTTCGCCTCCTCCGACGGCTTCGTGCGGAGCCTGGGGGCGAAATTCCCCCCCAGCCTCTGGGCCACGAAAATCGTCGCCGGAGGCTCGGCCGGAGAGGGGCTGAAAAGCGCCGCCCTCTTTTTCGGAATGTCGGCCCTTCTGTTTGTCGGCCTCGTCGCCGCGGCCGGAAAGCTCTTCTACGGCGGCCTCGTCGGCCTGGGCGAAACATCCGGCCGAAAAAAAGCCCTCGGCCGGCGGGCCCTGGCCGGGCGCCTCTCCTCGGGCCGCCGTCCCGTCCGGGCGGTTTTCCTTCGCGAGCTCCGGATCATGAACCGGACCCCGATCTTCCTTCTCAACGGCGTGCTTTCGGTCGTCCTGATCCCGGTCCTCTTCGCCCTCATGGCCAAGACCGGGAGCGGACGGTCCGATATCGCAGGCATTCTGAAGGCTCTCGGGTCCGCCAATCCCGTCGCTTCCGTCCTCGTTTCGGCCTTGTTCATGGCCGTCTCCGGCTGCCTGAACGGCACCTCGTCTTCGGCCTTTTCCCGCGAGGGAGGGCAGTTCTGGCTTTCGAAGGTCATTCCCGTCTCCCCCCGCGACCAGGCCAAGGGGAAGTTCCTCCACTCCTATGCCGTCGCCGTCCTGGGCATCGTGGCCGCGGCCGCCGTCATCCGTTTCACGGTCCGCCCGGCGGCCTCCGTTATGGCCGCGGCCGCGGCCTATTCCGCCGTCGGGGCCGTGGCCCTGACCTCCCTGGGGATGATGATCGACCTGGCCCGTCCCCTGTTGAACTGGACGAACCCGCAGAAGGCCATCAAGCAAAACCTCAACGTCCTGCTGGCCGTCCTGGCCGACCTCGCATTTTTTGGCTTATTGTTTCTCCTCGCCAAGTTCCTGGGCCGGGCCGGGATGTCGGCCGCGGCCGCCATGGCCGTCTTGTTCGCCCTGTTGACGGTCCTTTCGGCCGGGAGCTATCGCCTTCTCCTGGCCTTCGCCGACAAGCGCTATCCCCAAATCGAATGAAGGCCTTGAGGAACGTCTCCCGTCATTACCTGAAGACGACATAGAGGGCGAGGGTCAGGACGACGACCAGAGGTCCGAGAACCTTCAAGGCCGGCGCGGGAGTCAAATCGAATCCCGTCTGGACCGGCAGGACGACCGGCTCCTTGAGAGGCCGCAGGAGCGTCAGGACGGCCAGGATGGCCAGGACGGCGGCGAAGGTGATCCCGATCCGGTTGAGGAAGGCGATCGATGAGAATTTCCACATCAGCAAGCCGTAGATCGGGACGTTGGCCAGAAGGGCGACGAGGCCGCCGAGGCGAGGCGTCCTCTTGACGAACAGGCCGAAGAGGAAGGCGGCCAGGATGCCGGGCGAGATGAAGCCTTGGAACTCCTGGATGTAGTTGAAGATCCCCTTGAACTTGGGGTTCCCGAGCTGGGGGGCGATCAGGCAGACGGCGATGACGAAGACAAGGGTCGCCCATCGTCCGATCCGCAGGAGCGAGGCCGCCCCGGCGTCCTTCTTGATGTGTCGCTTGTAGAGATCCATCGTCAGGATCGCGGCCACGCTGTTGAGGAGCGAGCCTAGGGTGCTGATGACGGCCCCGGCGATGGCCGCGAGGATGAACCCCCGGAGCCCCGGCCCGATGAGATTCTTGATGAGAAGCGGATAGGCCATGTCGGTCGTCGCCCCCGGAGCCGTGAGCTGGGCCCTGTAGAGCTGCCAGGAGATGATGCCGGGCATGATGATGATGAAGGGGATCAGGAGCTTGAGAAAAGCGGCGAAAACGATGCCCATCTGCCCCTGGCGGAGGCTGCGGGCGGCCAGCGTCCGCTGGGTGATGAACTGGTTGAGCCCCCAGTAATAGAAATTCGGGATCCAGAGCCCGATGAGGAGGGTCGTCCAGGGGATCACGGGGTGGTCGGAGGGCATGATGACATGGAGCTTATCGCCGGCCGCGGCGAAGAAGGCGTCCCACCCCCCGACGGCCCGGAGTCCGACAATCAGGGTGACGATCCCGCCGATTATCAGGGCCGAGCCCTGGAACAGGTCGGCCCAGGCCACGGCCTTGAGGCCTCCCCAGGTCGTGTAGATCGCGGCGATGATCCCGATCAGCCAGACGGCCTTGACGAGGTCCATCCCGAAAATCGTGTGGAGGGCCAGCGCCCCCGTATAAACGACGGCGGCGATGCTCACGGCGACATAGATGATGACGAGATAGAAAGCCATCAAGGCGCGGGCGGCTGGGCTGAAGCGGTACTCGAGATACTCGGGGATCGTGGTGATGCCGGCCCTGAGGAATTTCGGCAGGAAAAAGGCGGCGACGACGACGAGGGTGATCGCGGCCATCCACTCGTAGCTGGCCACGGCCAGCCCCGCGATCCCCGCCCCCTGGCCGGACATCCCGACGAAATGCTCCGTCGAGATGTTGGCGGCGATGAGCGAGAAGCCGATGAGCGGCCAGACGAGGCTCCGGCCGGCGAGGAAGAAATCCTCTCCCGACCTCTCCCGGCGGCTCTTGTACAGGCTGACCCCGACGACGACGAGGAAAAAGACGACGAAGACGGCGAGGTCGGCCCAATGCAGGTTCATGCGGCGCTCCTTTGCTCCCCATTATAGCCACGAGCGGCCCGGACGCAAATCAGATTGGCTTCGGAAGGCGGGCTGACTTCTTGAAGACTCGAAGGCCCGGGCGCGGGGAAAATCCGGTATAATGGACCTTCCGGGAGGACACCCATGAACGCGTTCGATTACACGGTCGATTCCGCCAAGAGCTTCGACCAAGCCGTCGAAGCCGTCCCGGCCAAGACCCGGGAGAAAGCCATCCTCGCGATCGTCGACGCATCGAAATAACCGGAGGGCCGATGAACACGAAGAAGGCCGCCCTCGCCGCAACGCTCGCTCTAGCCCTTGCCTCGGCCTGCCCGGCCGCTCCCCAGACCGCAGGCTTCGACGGAAAACGCGCCTGGGCGGACGTCAAGTATCAAGTCGACCTCGGGCCGAGGACGATCGGCAGCGTGGCCCACCAAAGGCTCGTCGACTGGCTGTTGGTCTCGCTGAAACGAGAGGGCTGGTCGGCGTCCGTGGAAGAGTCGGTCCACGGCCGGGCGAAAATCCGGAACGTCGTCGGGAAGCGCGGGCGGGGAACTCCCTGGATCATCCTCGGGGCCCACTTCGATTCCCGTTTCATCGCCGACCATGATCCCGACCCGGCCAAAAGGAATCAGCCCGTCCCGGGGGCGAACGACGGGGCCTCGGGCGTGGCCGTCCTCCTTGAACTCGCCCGCGTCCTTCCCAAGGACCTGGAAAAGCAGATCTGGCTCGTCTTTCTCGACGCCGAGGACAACGGGGATATCCCGGGATGGGATTGGATCCTCGGCTCCCGGGCCTTCGCCGCCCGCCTCGAGGGCAAGCCCGACGCCGTCGTCATCGTCGACATGATCGGCGACGCCGACCTGAACATCCTGAGGGAGGGGTATTCCGACCCGGGATTGACCGATGAGATCTGGAAGACGGCCGCCCGCCTCGGCTTCCGCCAGTTCATCGACCGTCCGGGCTATGACATCATCGACGACCACGTCCCCTTCCTCCAGAAGGGCCTTCGGGCGGTCGACATCATCGACTTTGATTATCCCTACTGGCACACGACCGCCGACACGCCGGACAAGGTCTCGGCCGAGAGCCTCCGGGCCGTCGGGGAAACCCTCCGCGTCTGGCTCGTCGGCCGCTGAATCCCGGCCGTTTTTTTCCCTTGACAGGAATTTTCAGTTATGTATAATTATGCGATTGTTATGAATATTTATTCAGGAGCGAAGCGCCGAGAGGCCCTCCGGATCCTCCTCCAGGAGCAGCCCGCCGGCCGCCAGACCGGGCTCCTCAGGGCCCTCCGGAAACGCGGTTTCCGGGCCACCCAGGCGACTGTCTCCCGCGACCTCCAGGCGATGGGCGCGGCCCGGATCAGGACGGGCCCGGGAGAGTTCCATTACGAGATCCTCGACGCCCTCACCCCGGGCGCGGCCCTGTCGAAGGTCCGGACGATGTTCCGCGACTCCGTCCTCTCGGTCAAGGGGACGGGCGCCCTCGTCCTCGTTAAGACGACGCCGGGCAACGCCTCGGGAGTGGCCAGCCTCATCGACCGCCTCCGCCGGCCGGACATCCTGGGCACGGTCGCCGGCGACGACACGATCCTCGTCGTCGTCGACGGGGAAAAGAAGAGAGCCGATGTCGAACGAGATTTTCAGAGCTTCCGCTGAGCGGCCGCGAAGCCGCGGCCGCCTCTTCCGCGGGCGCCCCCCGGCGCGCCCCTGATCCCCCCCTTCCCTTCCTCGCGAACCGATCATTTCAAGAAAGGAGTCCCTTATGGAAAAAATCATCCTCGCCTATTCCGGCGGGCTCGACACCTCGGTCATCCTGAAATGGCTGGCCGAGAAGGGCTGGGCCGTCGTCGCCTACGTGGCCGACGTCGGCCAGAACGAGGACCTCGAGGCCGTCGCCCGCAAGGCCGTGGCGACGGGGGCGTCCAAGGTCTGCGTCGAGGACCTCAAGGACGAGCTCGTCACCGACTACGTCTTCGCCGCGGTCAAGGCCAACGCCGTCTACGAAGGCCGCTATCTCCTCGGGACGTCGCTGGCCCGCCCCCTGATCGCCAAACGCCAAATCGAAATCGCCCACAAGGAGGACGCTCCGTTCGTCGCCCACGGCGCGACGGGCAAGGGCAACGACCAGGTTCGCTTCGAGCTGAGCTACTTCGCCCTGGACCCGGCGATCAAGGTCATCTCGCCCTGGAAGGACCCCGAATTCCTGGCGGCCTTTCAAGGCCGGAGCGACCTCCTGGGCTATGCCGCCGCCCGCGGCATCGACGTCAAGGCGTCCAAGGGCAAGCCGTACAGCGAAGACGCCAACCTCATCCACGTCAGCCATGAATCGGGGATCCTCGAAGACCCCGCCGCGGCGGCGGCCGAGGACGTCTATTCCTGGACGAAAAGCCCCCAGAACGCCCCGGACTCGGAAACCCTCCTCGAAATCGAATTCAGGGACGGCGTGCCGGTCAAGGTCGTCGACCAGACGCACGGCGCGACGAAAACCGCGCCGTACGAGCTTTTCGCCCATCTCAACGCCCTCGGCGCGGAAAACGGGATCGGACGCGTGGACATGGTCGAGAACCGTTTCGTCGGCATCAAGAGCCGCGGCGTCTACGAGACGCCGGGGCTGACGATCCTCAGGGCGGCCCACCAGGACATCGAGGGGATCGCCATGGACCGGGAGGTCATGCGCCTCCGGGACATGCTGACCCCGAAATTCTCCGAGCTCGTCTACAACGGCTTCTGGTTTTCGCCCGAGATGGATTTTCTCATGGCCGCGATCAACAAGAGCCAGGAGGTCATCGACGGCGTCGTCCGCCTGACCCTCTACAAGGGCAATGTCATCGTCATCGGACGCGAATCCCCCAGCTCGCTCTACGACCGGGAGCTCTCGAGCATGGACATCGAGGGCGGCTTCGGCCAGCAGGATTCCCGCGGATTCATCGCCGTGAACGCCATCCGCCTCAAGGCCCACAACGCCATCATGTCCAAACGGGGTAAAAAGGTCGCCGATTTCATGAGGAACGGGCGATGAGGGCCATGGTCTGGGAGTCGCGTTTCGAAGGCCGCGCGCCGGTGTCCATTCTCGAAAACTTCAACTCTTCGATCGCCGCCGACATGTTCCTCTTCGGCGCGGAGCTTCGGGCCTCATCGGCCTATGCCCGCGGCCTGGCGACGGCCGGCCTGCTGACCCGAAAAGAGCTGGCCGCGATCCTGGGCGGCCTGGCCGCCATCGAAGAACGCGGCCGGAACCCGGAAGCCTTCCGGCCCTTCGAGGACGTTCACTCGGCGGTCGAACTCCTGCTCATCGAGGAAATCGGCGAGGCCGGAAAAAAGCTCCACACGGGCCGAAGCCGGAACGAGCAGGTTGCGACCGATGAACGGCTCTATCTGAAGGACGAGATCCCGGCCCTCATCGGCGCGGCCGCCTCCGTCCAAAGGGCCCTCGTGGGCTTGGCCGAGCAAAACATCGAAATCGTCATGCCGGGATATTCCCATCTCCAGAGAGGGCAGCCGATTTTATTCGCCCACTACGTCCTGTCGTTTTTCTGGGCGGTCGAAAGGGGAAAGGAACGCCTCCGCGACGCCCTGAGGCGGGTCGATGTCCTTCCCCTCGGATCGGGCGCCCTGGCCGGGTCGACCGTCCCCCTTGACCGCGAGGAACTCCGAAAGCTTCTCGGATTCGCCGAAATCAGCGAGAACTCCTACGACGTCGTCGGAGACCGGGGTTTCGTCCTCGAGACGCTCTTCGCCCTGGCCCTCCTGCTCCTCGACCTCTCGCGCCTGGCCGAGGATTTCGTCCTGTTCGCGACCGCGGAGTTCGGTTTTCTCGAGTTCGATCCGAGCCTCGCCACGTCCAGCAGCCTCATGCCCCAGAAAAAGAATCCCGATGTCTTCGAGCTCGTCCGGGCCGCGCCGGGCCGCCTCTTCGGGCGGTTGGCCCAGCTCTTTCTGGCCGTCAAGGGATTGCCCTCGTCCTACAACAAGGACTTGCAAGAGGACAAGAAGCCTCTCCGAGAGGGCGTCGAGGACGCCCGTCTTGTCCTAGCCGCGGCGGCCGCCTCCCTGGAGAGGGTCCGTCCCAACCGGGAGCGGATGAGAGCGGCGGTCGCGCCGAACCTGTTCGCCGCCGACCTGGCAGATGTCCTCGTCGACAGAGGCGTGCCGTTCCGTGACGCCCACGCCGCGGCGGCCTCGGCGGTCCGGATCGCCGAGGAGAAAGGCGGCGACATCGCCTCGCTCACCGCGGACGAATGGGCCGCGATTCATCCGCTCTTCGGGAAAATCCCGGAGGACATCTTCGACCCTCTGGCCTCGATCCGCCGCAAGAAAACATCGGGCTCGACCCACCCCGACAAGGTCCGGCTTCAAATCGAAAGGGCTAAGGTTCTCCTGACATAGGCTTATCGCCCCCGGGCCCTATTTCACCCGCCGCTCGATGATGCCGCATTCCCTCAAGACGACGCCCCTGGAGAGGAAGAGGGCGTCGGGAGGCCCGATCTCCCCGGCCCGGGCGGAAGCGGGCGGCTCATCCGGCGCCGATCGGGTAGAATGACGGCCGAGAACGATCCGGACGGAAAGATCATTGCGGCTTGGCCTTGATCTTCGTCCGAAGCCAGGCTTTGGCCAGCTTGGCCGGCTTGATCTTGCCCCGCCGCTTGGCCATCTCGACGTAGGTCTGGCGGAAGGTCGCCGGGACGTCCCTCTGCTCGGCTTCCGGTTTCCGGACAAGGGTCAAGCTCCCGCTGGGGCAGGTCGTCACGCACAATCCGCAGCCGATGCAGCGGGCGGCTTCGAGCCGGACTCGTTTCTCCGCGTCTCGGCCCAACGCCCCCATCGGGCACCTCTTCAGGCAAACGCCGCAGTCCTCGCATGTTTCCGGGGCGAGCGCCGCCCGGAAGGGCGCGGAGACGAATTCGGCCGGGCGCGGATGGGCCTTGATCGCCCGGAGGACCCCGCAGCAGCAGCCGCAGCACATGCAAATGTTGGCGATTTTCTTGGCGTTCGATGGCTGGAGGACGAGGCCGGCATCATCCGCCGTTTTAAGAAGGGCCAGAGCCTCGTCCCGGCCGATGACCCTTCCCATCCCGTTGGCCTCGTAGTAATCCACCGCCCCGCCCATGATGAGGCAGGCCTCTTCGGGCTTGTCGCAGCCTTGGCCGACCATCCTCCGTTCGCGGCGGCAGATGCAGGGGGCGACGAGAAACCGCTCCTGGCCGCGGACCATCTCCTCGGCCCTCTCGTGGGCCAGGATCTCGTGCCGGACGGAGATCTTTTCATTGACCGGGATGACCCGAAGCTGCGGGGTGTCCTTCCATGGACCGGCCGTCATCAAGGTCGGCAAATATTCTTCCATGTCCCGGATGAGTTCGGGATTGAGGCGGTTGACCTGGTATTCCCAAATGCCGATGACGTATTGATTGGCGCTATAGCGTCGGCGTCCGTTTTCCTCGATTCTCCGATGGATCAGCCCCTTGAGGGACATCTCCTCCAGCCTGCGGGCCGTTTCTTCGAGGGAGAGGCCGGACCGGGTCGCGACCGACTCCGGCGCCTCGGGAAAGACCGAGAGGAGAAGGGCCATCTCCGCCTCGTCCTCCGTAAAAAGCCTCTTCAGGAGGCGGAGCTCGACGCCGCTCTCGGACGGCGGGAAGCCGGCCGGGAGGTCGTCGAGGTGCCTGGCTAGGCGCTTGTAGACGTCCTCTTTCTTGGGCATGCCGGCATCACTATAGCCCCACCGGGAAGGGGCGTCAATCCGCCGACACAGCCGCCCGGCCTTTCGGAGACAAGGCCGGCCTTTGGCGTATCCGGCTATGGTCGGACCGGCAGGGCTCTTCTCCGCTCAGCCAGCCGTTGAGGCTGGCGCTGAAGACCCAGAAGTCCCAGCGGTCGACGACGGCGGTCGGCCTGACCCGGTCCTGGAAAACCACCCCCAACCGGGGCTGGATGGGAGTCCGGGCGGCGTAGCCGAGGAGGCCCATTTTCAAGACCTGGGTCAGGCCGGCCCGGATTTCGTCCTCGGTTTGGGTTTTGTTGGAGGCAAAAGCCAGGACGTTTTTCACTTCGGCGTACCCGTTCTGGCCGATGAAGGTCAGGGTGAACTCCCGGCCTCCGCTCCCCGTGCTTTGTTCCGTGACCAGGACGTGGACGTCGGCTTCCTTTCGGTCCCGGACGTAATTGACGAACGTGACCTCGGTCTTGATGTATTCGAGGTCGAGAAATCGGCCGTCGACAATAACCTTGGGGGCCAGGGCTTTGAGCTTATCGACTTCGGCCGAGGCCGTCTGCTCTTGGCCGGCCGAGGCGGCGTGCGCCCCGAAACCGAGGACGGCGGCCGCGGCGAGAGACAGCATTTTTTCGAGCATGGTTTCGACTCCTTTTCGCCGCCATTCTGCCGGACGGGGGTTTAAGGGAAGGTTAACGGAACTTGAAAATCCTTTAATCCAGCGATCTCGCTCGCGGCCGGCGCTCGCTTGACAAGGCCGGGGCGGGGTGTTAAGGATTGAGAACGGCGGCCGGCCGGACGACGGCGGGACCCCCTGCCGGGACGAAATTCCACGGGGAGAATGGCCATGTCAACGAGACGGTTTCGAGCGAAGACGATTGCTGTCGCGGCGAACTTCGTCTTCGGCGCTTTCTCTTGCCGGACCGAAGCTCCTCCACCGGCCGGGAGCGCGTCCGCCCCATCGCCCGCGGTCTCCAGCCAAAGTCATGACGACCTCCTGGCCCAGTGGAAGGAATTCCGCGAATTCCAGAAGCCCCGGATGGCGGACGGCATCCCCGACTACACGGCGCCGGCCATGGCCGCTCAGAAGGCCGGCCTCAAGGCCTTCCAGGACCGGCTGGCGGCCATCAACCCGGCATCCTGGCCCATCGCTCGCCGGGTCGATTACGAAATCGTCCGGGCCGAGATGAGCGGACTCGAGTTCGACCACCGCGTCCTCCGCCCCTGGTCCCGGATGCCGACGTTCTATGCCGTCATCCAGACTTCCGAACCCGACGTCCCGCTTCGCGAAGGCCCCGAAATCCACGGCGTCCTCGACCTATGGACCTTCGCTTTTCCTCTCGACGAGCCGGGCAAGGCGGCCGTCAAGGAAAAGCTGGCCGCCATCCCGGCCGTCCTCGCCCAGGCCAGGGCGAATCTCGTCGAGGACACGGCCGACCTCTGGCTCCTCGGAATCCGGCAGAAGCGGCGCGAGAGCGCCGACCTCGCCAACCTCGGCAAGCGCCTGGCCTCCTCGGCTCCCGAACTCGTTCCGCTCGTCGAAGCGGCCAAGGACGCCGTCGACGAATTCCGCGTCTGGCTCGAAGAGCATAACAAGACGAAGAAAGGCCCGTCCGGAATAGGCGTGGCCGAGTTCGACTGGTACCAGAAGCGCGTCCACTTCGTCCCTTACACGTGGTCGGAGCAGCTCCGGATCGCCGAACGGGAACTCGAGCGCGCCCTCGCCTACCTCGAGCTCGAAAAGCGCCGGAACGCCGGACTCCCGGCTCTTCGCCCCGCCGCCGACCTCGCCGAACTCCAGCGGCGCCAAAAGGAAGCGGTCGCCTATTACTTCGACTTCCTCCGGAAGCGGGAGATCTTCACCGTCCCGGATTATATGACTCTCAGCGATGAGGTCCGGTCGTTCGCCCCGCCCGAACGCCGAGATTACTTCACCCAGGTTTCTTATCTCGACCCCATGCCCCTCCTCTGCCACAGCGTCCATTGGCTGGAAAAGCAACGGGAGAAGCGGAACCCCGACCCCGTCCGCGGAACGCCCCTGCTCTACAACATCTGGGACAGCCGGGCCGAGGGCTTCGCCACGGCTTTCGAGGAGATGATGATGGGGACGGGCCTTTTCGACCGGAATCCCAGGGCTCGGGAACTCGTCTACAACCTCCTCGCTTTCCGGGCCATCCGGGCCATCGCCGACCTCAAGCTCCACAGCCGCGAATGGACGGTCCGGGAGGCCGTCGATTACGCCGTCCGGACGACGCCCTACGGCTGGTGCCTCCCCGACGGGGCGACGATCTGGGGCGACATGGCGATCTATCTCTCCCAGCCGGGTTACGGGACAAGCTACGTCGTCGGCAAAGTCCAGGTCGAAAAGCTCCTGGCGGATTATTCACGGTTGAAGGGTTACGACGCCGGGCTCAAGGCTTTTCTGGACGAATACTTCACCAAGGGGCTCATCCCCCAGTCTCTCATCCGCTGGGAGATGACCGGTCTCGACGACGAGATGGCGCAAATCCGTTGAACGTCCATCAATCGGCTTGAGCTATTTTTTCATGGCCGTCGGGCGGAGGAATTTCCGGGGGTCCGAGGCGATCGGCTTGGTCCACTCGCCGTAGACCGGGTTCGGCAGGACGATCCAATCGTCCCCCCATCGGGATGCGTTCTCCCGGACCTTGTCCTTGCGGTCCTCGAGGGCCCGGAAGCGCTCGGCCTCGGTCCCGTATGGCTCGGGCACGGCGAACGCGTCCGAAAAATCCCGGAGGTTGTCGCCGACCCACATGACGACCCGGAACGTCTCATCGGCTTTTTTCCGCCGCCCGGTTTTGTCCGAGGGGCCGTCTCTGAGCAGGAGGCGCCGGTCGATGCCGACGAGCGACAACCCGAGATTCTTCAGGGTCGCGACCGTGTATTCCTGGAACGTCGCCGTCCGGTTGGAGATATAAACGACCGCCGCTCCCAGGCTTTCGGCCGTCTCGATGAAGCCCTTTGCTCCGGGGACGAGAAGGACCTCATGGAAGTGATCCTTCTCCCAGATTTCCCACAAGGCGGACGAATTCGTCAGGCCCTCGCGGTGAAGAAAGGACTGATAACCGCCGTTGTCGATGACCGTCTCGTCGAGGTCCATGACGACGGCCGGAATCCGCCCGACCTTCGGCAGGGCGGCGATTTTCGCTTTCAGCCTTTCCGCGGCCCAGTTATAGGTCTGGAGGCATATCGCCTCGTATTCGGCCGCCGTCTGCAAATACAAATCGGCGTACAGCCAGGGCGCCGTGGGATGGGCGGCCGGGGACGTCGAGGCCGTCGGGGCTCGGGTGACCGCGCAAGAAGCGAGGGTCAGCCCGAAGGCCAGGCCGAGAACGGCCGGCCGAAGTTTGGAAAGTCTTGTCGTCATTCGTCCTCCTCCATGGGGCAGGGTCTCACGTCCCCCGCTTGAGGATTTCCGGGTTAAGGCGGAGGAAGAGAAAAGCCTCGCCGACGTCCTGGGACGAAATCATCCCCTCCAGCCGCCCTCCCCTCATCACGGGAATGGCTTTTACCCGCGACGCCCCCATCAGGCGCTGGGCCTCGAGGAGGGGTTCGTCCGGGCCGATCGTCTCGATGTTCCGCCGCATGACCTGCTTGACCGCGGCCTCGGGCCCGAATTCCCTCAGGCCTCCGACGAGGTCGTCCTCCGTCAGAAGCCCGGCCAGTCGTCCCTCCTCGAGGACGGGAAAATCCGACTGAAGGGTGCTGAGGACCTTATCCACGGCTTCGGATAAAGCGGAGTCGAGCCTGAGCGTTTCGACCTTTGACGTCATGGCCTGCCGGACGCGGATCCCGTCGAGGACATCCTTGAGCTCGGCGGCCCTGCCCTCCTGCCCCGCTCCCAAGTAAATAAAAACGGCGATGATCACCAGCGTCCACGACCCTCCGAGGGCTCCGAGGAATCCGAGGATCCAGGCCATCCCCTGGCCGATTTTAACCGCCCAGACCGTGGCCTTGGGCCCGTCCATCCGCAAGGCCAGGACCGAGCGCAGGACCCGCCCGCCGTCGAGCGGATAGGCCGGCAGGAGGTTGAAAATCCCGATGAACAGATTGGAGATCGCGAGATAAGACACGAGGCCGGGCCAGCTGACCGTCCCCATGAGCCGGGCCAATTCGGCGGCCGAAAGCCCCGCCCGGAGATGGAGCGGGACGGCCGCGAGCAGGAGGAGGCCGGCGATGGCGAAGTTCGTCAGCGGCCCGGCCAGGGACATGATGAGCTCCTCCTTGGGCTTCTTGGGCATCTCCTCCATCTGGGCGACGCCGCCGATCGGGAGAAGGGTGATCCCCCGGACCTTGACGCCGAAGCGCATCGCCGTTAAGCTGTGGGCGAATTCGTGGACGGTGACGCAGGCGAACAGAAGGAGGATGACGATCATCCCGTATACCGCGCCGACCGGCCCCAACCGCATCGCGACACCCCAGCGGTAGGCGGCCCAGATGAGGATGAGGACGAACGTCAGATGGACCTTGACCTCGATGCCCAGGATACGGAAAAGCCGGATCGACCAGCTCATGGCGGCTCCTTCGGATTTCGGCTCGGGAATATTATATCCGAAAGCGGCCGAAAAGCGCCTGGGAGGTGACGGTTCGGGAGAGCGGGGTTGACCGGGAAGCTTTTTCGGACAAGGACGGATTGGCGGGCTTGGCTCGAGCGGAATCACGCCTCGGCCAAGGAAATCTGGCTGGCCTACTACAAAAAAGGCTCGGGCAAGACCTCGGTCACCTACGAAGAGGCCCTCGAGGAGGCCCTTTGCTACGGCTGGATCGATTCGACCATCCGGAGGCTCGACGCCGAACGCTACATGCAGCGCTACACCCCCCGAAAGAACGACAGCGTCTGGTCGGCGGCGAACAAGAACCGGGTGAGGAGGTTGATCGCCGAAGGCCGGATGACCGGGGCCGGGATGGCCAAGATACGAATCGCCAAGCGCAACGGGATGTGGGCCAAGTACGACAAGATCGACCGGAAGGTCGAGATGCCCGACGAACTCACGGCGGCGCTCGAAGGCAATCCCGCGGCCAAGGCCCAGTTCGAAAAACTTGCCGCAAGCCATAAAAAAATGTGGGGCGGCTGGATCGCCGACGCCAAGCGGCCCGAGACAAGAGCCAGGCGAACCGCCGCCGCCCTCGAATGGATCATCGCCGGCCGGAAGCCGGGCATTCAGGTTCCCAAGCTGACGCCCGGGCCGGGCGAAAAGCCCTGACTGTTATCCAATTTATGTCTTGGGCCAAAAATGCCGATGGCGCGGCCATATCCCCCTCGCTGCATCACCCTGACGAGGGTCCCATTTCGCTTCGGGGGACACGGCCGCGCCATGGCTTTCAGAGGGAAATGATAATCGTGTTAGACGGTAAGCGAAAAGTCGCGTTGACTTCTCTCCCCCTCCCATTTACAGTGAGAAAGAAAAGAACAAGGTCCTCGGGACGTCCCGTCGCAAGGGATTCTGGATGGGTTGAGAGGAAGGAAAAAAAAGATGAAGAAGCCCGCCGTCGCCAAACCGCCCGTCGCCGTTCTCGGTCTCGTCGCCTTGACGGCGGTCTTGACCCTCGCCGCCCAGGCGCCGGCCGACCGGGCCGACCTGGACATGGTCAACAGGATCCGCTTCGAAGGCCTCGAGCATTCCCAGGTCGCCAAACTGGCCGCCTTCCTTTCCGACGTCATCGGGCCGCGGCCGACGGGTTCCCCCGAGCTCGACCGGGCCAACCGCTGGGCGGCGGCCAAGATGAAGGAATGGGGAATGGCCAACGTCGAGCTCGAGCCCTACAAGGACTTCGGCGTCGGCTGGGCGCTGCGCTACGTCTCGGCCCACCTCCTCAAGCCCCACTATGCACCCATGATCGCCATCTCCGTTGAATGGGGCTCGAGCACCAAGGGCAGGATCACCGGCGCGCCTGTCTATATCGAGATCAAGTCCAAGGCCGATTTCGATCGATATCGAGGCCGGCTCAAGGGAAAGATCGTCCTCTATCAGCCGCCCAAGCCCGTCCCGACCTACTTCACGCCCGATGCGCGCCGCCACGGCGAGGAGAGCCTCAAGGCCCTTTCCGAAACGCGGATCGCCGCGACCGTTCCCCCCGACCCGGACTATACCCGTTCGTTCCTCGACGATCTCGAGGATTTCTTCCGGTCGGAGGAGGTCGGCGTCCTCGTCTCCTCGAGCGGAGCCCGCCTCCGCGAATACGGGACGGTCCTGGCCACGGGAGTCCGGCAGGCCCGCGACCCCAAACGCGCCCGCCCCCTTCCGGAAATCATCCTCGCCGCGGAGCACTACAACCGGATCGTCCGGATCGTCGACGAGTTCAAGGAGCCGGCCGAGATGGAGGTCGAGGTCAGGACCGAATTCTACGACAAGGACCTTCGGGGATATAACGTCGTCGGCGAGATCCCGGGCACGGATAAAAAGGACGAGGTCGTCATGCTCGGCGGCCACATCGACTCCTGGAGCCCGGGGACGGGCGCGGCCGACAACGCCGCCGGGTGCGCCGTTTCCCTCGAGGCCGTCCGGATCCTCCAGACCCTCAAGGTCAAGCCGCGGCGGACGATCCGGGTCGTCCTCTGGAGCGCCGAGG
>VGJF01000038.1 GCA_016867585.1 Candidatus Aminicenantota bacterium
GAAATCGGGCTGGGCTTCATAATAGAATGAGTCGGCGAGTTCCGGAACGGGAATTCGCGCCTCTTCGTACAGGCCGTCGAGGGCCGGCGGCCAGAAATACTGCTTGGGATTTCCGTCGTCGGCATGAGGCGCCCAGGGGCACCAAATCAGACAGAACGGCTGATCCGCCCGGACGCCGCGCAGGAATTCGACCGCGGCGTCCCCCTCGATCTCGGTCAGGTGCCGGTCGACGCCGTTCACCTTCTGGAAATAGGGCAAACTCGTGAACTTATGCCAGTCGAACAATTCCTTCTCGACGCCTTTCTCCACGGCCACGCCGAGTTTGCCGACAAAGCCGGTGCGGTAGCCGGCCCGGCGGAGGAGCACGGGGTAGCTCACGTCGATGAACGGCCGGGCCAGAGGAGGCTTGGTGAATGTATAGGTGTGGGTGCGCTCGAAGGTCCCGGTCAATAAGCTGGCCCGGCTGGCCGCGCAGATCGGGGTCGTCACGAACGCCCGGGTGAAGCGGATTCCCTCCCGGGCGAGCCGGTCGATATTCGGCGTCTTGATGATCGCGTTTCCCGCGCAACCCATCGTGTCGAAGCGCTGGTCGTCGGTCAGGACGAACAGGATGTTCGGCCTCTCTTTGCCTCCGGGCCCGTCCGGAACGCGCGGTCCGAGCGCCCAGGCGCCCAGCCCCGCCGCCGAGGCTCCCAGGAACTCGCGGCGGGTGAGGCGTTGCGGCGGCTTCATGTTCCCTTCTGCTTGTCGCTGTAGATCTGTCGGACGCGGTCGATGACGATCGCGAGGAGGATGAGAAGGCCGAGGAACGAATTGGCGTAATAGGGGTTCGCCTTCACCTCGACCAGTCCGTGTTTGATAAGCATGAAAATCGCCGATCCCATGAAGATCCCCAGGCCGGAGATGACCCCGCCGTTGAGCCCGGTGCCGCCGATGATCGCCACGGCAAAGGAGACGATCAGCCAGTCGTCGCCGGTCTCGGGCGCGGCGGAGCCGAGTTTGGACGCCCAGAGCACCGCGGCCAGCGCGGCGAACGCGCCGGAGAGGACGTGCGCCCAGACGACCATCCGGCCGGTCTCGATCCCGGACAGCCGGGCCGCGGCCGCATTGCCGCCCGTCGCGAGCAGCCGGCGGCCGAAGACCGTGCTCCGGAACATGAATCCCACCAGGCCGAGCAGGACGGCGACCAGGAGGAAGACGTAGGGAATCCCGAGGAGCGAACCTTGCCCGACGGCCCTGAACGATTCCGGGACCTTGTAGGGCGAACCGCCCGAGATTCCCGACCGCAGGCCCATGTAGATGAACATCATCGACAGGGTGACGATGAACGAATCGATCTTCAGCCGGGTGATCAGAAGCCCGTTCAGGAGGCCCGCGAGGACGCCGACGCCCAGGGCGAGAACCACGGCCGCTCCCGCGGGCAGGTTCCAGGTTTCCAGCCCCAGGCCGAGGACGATGGTCGTGAGGCTGCCGATCGCTCCGACGGCCAGGCTCATCTGCCCGACGACCAGGCAGAACGCCTGGGACAGGGCGATCAGGACATAGAACGCCATCTGGCGCGAGATGACGAACATCGTGTAGCTGCTGAGAAAGCTCTGCGACAAGAGGGAGAGAACGGCGAACAGGAGGGTCGTGGAAATGATCAGGCCGAGGGTTCGTCCGCCGATCCCGGGGCGTTTGGTCGCGCTCGTCGGCATGGTCGTTTTTTCCGTCAATGCAGGTGCATCCCGATCGCGGCACTGAGCTCGGCGTATGACTTCGCCGGATCGTCCACGCCCTGGATCTCGCCGACGATCCTCCGGTCGCGGAAGACGAGGATCCGGTTGGCGATCCGGACGATTTCGGGCATGTCCGAGGAAATGAGGATGATCGCCTTGCCCCGGGTTTTTGCCAGGTCCCAGATCAGCCGGTGGATCTGGTCCTTGGCTCCGACGTCCACTCCGACCGTCGGCTCGTCGATGATCAAGATATCGCAGTCGGCGGCGAGCCATTTCGAGAGGCAGACCTTCTGCTGGTTGCCGCCGCTCAAGTCCTCGGTTTTCTGCTCCGGCCCCCGCGTCCGGATGTCGAGGCCGTCGATCATCCGATAGGCGATCGCCGTTTCCTTGGTCCGGCTGACCGCCCGGACGATCCGGCCCGCGATCCTCGGCCAGACGGCGATCGTGATGTTCGTGCGGACCGGCGACTGGAGAAGGAGGCCTTCCTCCTTCCGGTTTTCGCTGACGTAACCGATGCCGTAGCGTTCCAGACTGTCGGCCACGCTGCGGATCCGGGCCTTTTCGCCGCGGACGTATATCGTCCCGGCGTCCAGGCGGTCCTCGCCGATGAGAACGCGGGCCAGTTCGGTCCGGCCCGCCCCGACCAGCCCGTAGAATCCGAGGATCTCGCCCGCGCGGACTGCGAAACTCGCGTTCTCGACCTTGCCCTTCCGGACGAGGCGCTCCGCCCGGAGCATCTCCCGGCCCCGCTCCGCGTCGAGCCGGCCGAGGTGGGCGCGGTCGATGTCGCGGCCGATCATCATCCGGACCAGCTCCTTCCGGGTCAGGTCCTGGAGGGATTTCGTCCCGACCAGCCGGCCGTCGCGAAGCACGCTGACCTTGTCGCAGAGGGCGAAGACCTCCTCAAATTTATGGGAGACAAAAATGATCGTCACGCCTTTGTCCCGCAAGTCCCGCAGGATCCCGAACAGCGTCGCGACTTCATGTTCCGTCAGCGAGCTCGTCGGCTCGTCCAGGAGGAGCACGCGGGCGTCGGCGGCGAGAGCTTTGGCGACTTGAACGAGTTGCTTGTGGGCCGCGCTCAAGCGCTTGATCACCGTCCCGGTCGGGAGCGGAAGGCCGACCCTTTCCAGGCAGGCGCGGGCGGCCCGATGGACCGCCGGCCAGTCGATGATCCCCGTTTTCCCCCGGGTGATCAGCTTGTCGAGCATGATATTCTCGGCGATCGTGCTCTCGGGGATGACCTCGATTTCCTGGCTGACGATGTCGATGCCTTCGGCCAGGCTGTCCCGGTAGCTGCGGAAGCGCAGCCGCCGCCCGTCCCGATGGACTTCCCCCCGGTCGGGCTGGAGGAGCCCGGTGATGATCTTGATCAGCGTGCTTTTGCCCGCGCCGTTCTCGCCGACAAGGGCGTGGATCTCTCCCGGCGCGAACATCAGGCTGACGCCGTCGAGCGCTTGGACGCCGGGGAATCGCTTGCTGACGCCCTTGAGTTCGAGCATGATCCGTCCCGGACAGGTCTTATTGTGGAGGTCGGAGGTACTTCGCGTTCAGGTCGGCGGCGATGCCGTCGGTGATCTTCCGGACCTCGGCGGCGTAGGAGTCCACGTTGTCCCGGGTCACGACGACGATGCCCGCGTCGATGAACTGGTAGTCGCGCGCCGGCGTCCAGCCGTCGAGGAGGCGCTGGAGGAGAAGGCAGGAAATGTAGCCGTGGCCGGGCGGATTCTGGGCGATCGTGGCGTCGATCGAGCCGTCCCGGATCGCCTGCAGGACGGTCTCGCCGGTGTCGATCCCGATGAACCGGATCTGCTTGCGCTTGGGGTCCCTGTGCCATTCGGTCAGGACGGAGGCCGCGGCTATGGTCGGGTTGTACCCGGTCGTGATGATCCCGTCGATCTCGTCCATCCGGGCCGCCAGGGCGCTCTGGATCTTGACCGTCGCTTCGCTGACCTGGGTCATGTCCGAGATCGTCTGGATGATGGAGACGCCGGGGTAGCGGGCGACGACCTCCCTGATCCCGTCGTCGCGCTTCTTGGTGTTGATGTCGGTGACGAGCTCAAGGACGTTCAGGATCCGGCCCCGGCCGCCCATCATCTCGATCAGCCGCTCCGCGGCCGTCATGGCCGCAGCCTTGATGTCGGTGGCGACGGTGAAGGCGACGGGCGTGGGCAGGTCCGGCTCGGCCCCGTAGGAGACGACGATCTGGCCACGTCCGCGAAGCTGGGCGAAGAGGGCGTTGGCCCCGGCCGGATCGCCGGGATAGATGCTGAAGGCCTTGTGTCCTTTCGTCGACAGGGCCTCGACGTTGACGTTCTCGTTGTCCTGGGTCCACTGCTGGCCGACGACCTTGAGGACCCGGACTCCGGTCTCCTGCTCGAATCGCTCGACGCCGCTCCGGACCTCGGTCTTGTAGGGATGGGGCATCATGCCGTACCAGGCGATGGGCTCGACGCTCGTCTTTTTCCGGGTGACGTTGACCACGATGACGGCGGCCGCCAGTCCGACGACGACTCCGACGGCGATGCTCTTCTTCATGCTTCGTTCCTTCCCGTCCCGCGTTTTACCCGGCCGGCGCAGGACCAGTCTATCGTACCTTAGGATCCGGCTGGAGTCACGGCGATCCGGATGGGTCGGACCGATTTCGTTTCGATCCAGACCACGAGATCGGTCCCGTCGAGAGTGGGGAGGGCGCCGATCCGGAGTCCATCCCCGGGTGCCAGCGGCCTCTCGTCGAGAGCGACGGCCGCCGCATCCGCGTTCCAGTCCTTGAGGACGAGGCAAAGGTTATGGATGGGCGATTCGGCGGACGCGGCAAAGGCCAACTCAAACGGACCCGGCCTGGCGCCCGCCGGATTCCTCAGGACGTAGGCTCTCTGGGCCCGGTCGTATCCCTCGCTTTTCATCCCGCCCGAGACGACCTTCAAATCGGGCGGCCGCGACCAGGACCTGGCCAGGGGCAGGATCCCGTCGAACGGCTCGGCGGTCATGCCGTACAGGAAGTTGACCCATTCCCGCCTTTCTCCCGCATGCCGGACGGGATATGTAATAGGAAACCCAAGAAAGCTCGTCGCCCGGTCGGCCGTCCGTCCGGTCCGGCCGTCGCACGGGATCTGCCCTTCGGGCCAGTGGTTGCAGGACCCGGGCTTGGAGAGGTTGTCGATGTTCATGTCCCGAAGATACCGCATCCGGCTCCCGGGCTCGAAAATGATGAACGGCTTGTTCGCCGCCTTCAGGTTGTGCATCTGGATCGACGGTTCGGCCGGGACCGGCTTGGTCGTTTCCTTGGGAGGATCCTTGACATAGGAGAACACAACTTTTTCGCCCTGGAGGTTGGCCACGGTGACGTAGTCGACGTTGACGACGTCGCCTTGGAGCTGGCCGGGGCTTGCCAGGGGAATCGATTCCTGGAACTGCGACGGGCTTCCCAGGGAGTTTTTTTGCCAGGTCACCCGCCGGATTCCCGTCCGGTCGGGGTAGAAATAGTAAACCTCGTCGATCCACAGGGCCCAACCCGTCCTCTCATCCACGTTCCAGAGATGGTTGTAGGCGCTGACGGGCGCATAACGCCAATGGACGACAGCGCGCGCGGGCGTGTTTTCGATGACCCGGACGTGGGAATAGAGGCACTTCGGATCCTGCATGTGCTCGAAACAGCCTTCGACGTTGTTCCAGGCTTCGACGCTCTGGTCGGCCATCCAGAGGTTGTTTTCCGTGACCCAGGCCGGAGAATAGCGCGTGCCGCGCCAGAATACGACCCGGACCGGCGATCCGTCGAAACGGACGACGACGTCCGGCCGCTCGGCGACCCGGAACAGGTCGTCCCATTCCCAGTAATAGTCCAGCTTCGTATAAACCGCACCGAAGGGGCCGGGGCTCGCGGGCCCGGCCGGCAGCACCCGAGGGGGAATCACGGGCGCCGCGGACGGGCGCTGTCCGGCCGCGACTTCGGCGAATCGGACGGCGGGCAGCGCCCGGTCAAAAACGGCCACGTTGTCCAACGCCGCATCGAGCGAATACCAGGCGGGAAGCGTTCCGAACTCCCGGTGGATGAAAGCCGCCTTTCGTTTTTCGTGATTCGAACCGACGATCAGATCGGCGCCCGCGGCCGGTTGGAAATCGCCGGCCGGGCGGAGTTCGCCGGCCGGCCGGCCGTCGAGGTAGATGGCAAGCCCTCGCGCCCGGTCGTACGTCCCGGCGATGTGCGTCCAGTTCCTTAAAGGGATCTTCTCCCGGGAAAGGCATTCCCGCCATTCGCCGCCGGCGAACAGTTTGAGGCCCAACTCGCCCAAGGGCCCGACTTCAAGGGCGTAGCCCGCTTTTTGATCGCTCTGCTGGGAGACGACGCCGCACCAATTCCAAGGATACGCGCCGAGGGCGATCCAGGCCTCGACGGTGAACGCTTCAGAAAGCGCCGGCGCCTCCGCGGCCTTCTTCCGGATGACCGTCGTGAATCCATCGAATTTCACGGCCCGGCCCGCCACCCCGGGGATCAGCCGGAAATTTCCGGAGAAAGCGTCCGCCGTCCCCGAAGCCTCGTCCCTGACGTTCCCGTCCCGGATTTCATCCAGGGTGTAAAAGATTATCGGGACGCTCTCCCGCCCCGGAACCGGAACCGCGGCGAGCCATCCCAAGAGGATTACCGCCTTGCTCCTCGTGCCAGTTCGCAATCCGGTGCCTTTCCTGAGGATCATGATTTCGTCTCTCCTTCGCACCGGAGGCTTTCCCGGAGGACTGAAAAAACGTCTTCCGCACAGGCGACCCGGGGATGGCTTTTATAATCGGGGAGGACGAGGGCCTCCCGGGCCAGGGCTTTGAGCTCCCCCTCGGGGATCTTTAGATCCTCGAGTCCGATCCGCAGCCCGATGGTGCGAAGGAAAGCCATGACGGCCCCGCTGAGCGCTTCGGCGGCGGCGGCATCCTCGATACCGACGAGGGATCGGTCGAACAGGCGGGCCGTCGCGGCGAATTTTCCCGGGGCCGCGTCCCAGCTGTAGCGAAGAATGGCGGGGTAGACGCTGGCCAGCGCTTCACCGTGGGCGACGTGAGGATAAAGGCCCCCCACGGCCATGCTTATGCCGTGAGGCAGGGTGACTCCCGCATTGGCGATCGCCAGCCCGGCCAGGGTGTCCGCCCAGGCCATGGCCGTCCGGGCGCCCAAATCATGGCCGCTCCTAACGGCTGCGGGAAGCGAGGAGGCGACGATCTTCAACGCTTCGGAGGCGAGGAGGTCGGTATAGGCGGACCCGCCGGGATTGATGAAGCTTTCGAACGCATGGGCGAAGACGTCGAACCCCGTCGCCGCGGTGACACGGGCCGGTGCGGTCAAGACAAGCTCCGGGTCGACAAGGCTGATTTTCGGAAAAAGCCGCGGATGATAGAGCGCCGATTTCGACCTCTCGTCCGGGTTGGTGACGACCGCCACCTGGGTAACGTGGGAGCCCGTGCCGGAGGTCGTCGTCACGGCGACGATCGGGAGCGTCTGCTCGGTTGGCTGGCGGTCGCGGAAAAAAAGATAATCCCACGAGGTTCCGGGATGCCGGGCTTCGACGGCCACGGCCTTGGCCGTGTCGAGACTCGATCCGCCGCCGACGCCCAGGACGACATCGGCCCCGAAATCCTGGGCCTGACTCGCCCCGGCCGAGACGACGGCGGTCGTCGGGTTGGGAATGACGCCGTCGAAATGAGCGAAAGCGACGGCGCTGGCGGTCAGGGAAGTCTTCACCCGTTGGACCACAAGCTCGAAGCCGGGGAATGCGGGAACGGTGACGATCAGACAGCGGCGGCCGAGGCGGGCCACCGATTCCCCGACCTCGTCCAGGCGTCCGGCCCCGAACCGGATCTCGGTCGGTTGGAAATATTGAAAATTCCTCATCCTCTTCTCCTCACTCCCGGGACCTCATCCGTTTTCGTCCCCGCGACCGGCCGGGACCTCCGGCCAGGCGCCCCGCCGCCGGCAGACCGAGGCGGAAACGAGGTTGGCCCGATCATTGATCGCATCCAGGCTTTCGTTCGCGAGCAGGCCCAGGACCAGGACGGCCGCAAAGGCGTCGCCCGCCCCGACGGTATCGGCGACCTCGACCCGGAACCCGGGATGCCGGGAGTCGGAGTTCCGGCCGAGAAGCCGGCTCCCCCGTGATCCCCGGGTCAGGGCGATCACGTCGAGGTCGAACTCCTCCCGGAGACGGACGAGGATCTCGCCCTCTCTCCCGGAGAGGTCGAGCATCCCCGCGAGCGCCCGGAGTTCCTCCTCGTTCAACTTGAGAACCCGGGATCGCGAGAGCGATTCGCGGATGATCTCGGGATTGAAAAACCCCGGGCGGAGATTCAAGTCGCAGGTCCTCAGGCATTCCGGCCCGGTCGCATCCAAGAAACCGCGGATGGTTTCCCGGGAGAGAGCAGACCGTTGGGCCAGGGTGCCGAAACAGACCGCCTCGGCCCGGTCCGCCAGGGCCGTCAAGGCCGGGCTTCCGGGCAAAACATCCCAGGCGGCATTCTCTTGAATCGTGAACGTCGGAATCCCTTGGGCGTCGAGGACGGCCGCGACCTTCCCCGTCGCCGCGCCGGAGACGACCGAAACGTATTCGCGGCTCAGGCCGTGGCGGCCGAGCGCCACTAGAATCTCGCGGCCAGGCGGGTCGTCCCCCACGGCGCTGACGATCACCCCTTCCGCGCCGAGTGCATGCGCCTGCCGGGCGAAGTTGGCCGGTGCGCCTCCGAGATGGCGTCCCGAGGGAAGGACATCCCAAAGGATTTCCCCGATTCCGACAACCATCTGCGGCGCGGCAACTTCGCCCATCGGCTCACACGTCGACGAAGACTTTCATGCTCTTGTCGGCCTGGGCATCGATGAACGCATAGGCCTCGGAATAATCGGCAAAGGCGAAATGGCGGGAATCGAGGGGCTCGGTCACGACGCGGCTCTCCTTCATGAGCCGGACGGCCCGGATAAAATCCCGGCGCTGATACATCAGCGTCCCGACGAGCGACAGTTCCCGGTCCTGGACGAACCCGATATTGACCCGGGGGTGCTGGCCGAAGACACCGACGACGACGATCGTCCCCCCTTTCCGGATGGTCTCGATCGCCGCCCCGAGCGTCGCCTCGACGCCGGCGCACTCGAAGGCGACATCGAACCCGGCTTTTCCGAACACACGGACGGACGCCTCGGCGAGGCTTTCGACGTTCGCATTGGAGACGGACCTAAGACCGCACCGGACGGCGACCCCGAGACGAAAATCGCTGACGTCCGTGATCAGAACCTTCGCCCCCCCGGCCCGGGCTACCTGGCCGAGGAGATTTCCGATCGGGCCTGCGCCCAGGACGGCAACCCGGCGGCCGCCGAGCCGTCCCGCCCGGCCGGCCGCATGAACGCCGACCGCGACGGGCTCGACGAAGGCTCCCTGTTCGAGCGTAAACGAAGCCGGCAAGGGGACAATCTTATCCGCTTCGGTGACGAACCATTCCTGGGCGCACCCGGGGGCTTGGAAACCCCGGACCTTCAGCCCGTCGCAGATATGATAATCGCCCCGCCGGCAAAGCGGGCAAACCCCGCAAACCTCCTGAGGGATGGCCGTGACCGCCATCCCCGGCCGCAGGCGCGCCACATCCCTCCCGACGTCCTCGATGAGGCCCGAAAACTCATGCCCCTGGACGACCGGGTATGAAGTGAACGGATGCTTCCCGTGAAGGACATGGACGTCCGAGCCGCAGACGCCGATGCGCCGCACGCGGATGAGGACCTGCCCCTTCCCCGGCCGCGGGACGGGAATGTCGCGGAACTCGATCTCTCCCGGACGAATCATGACGGCTTGTTTCATGAATGTATCCCTCATTATCAGGATCGCACGGAAACCCCCGCCTTACGACATTCCGGCCCGCATGGCCGCGCGGAGGGCCCGGACTCGAGAGAGGGAGGGGGGATTGCCCCTCCTCTCTCGTCATTTTTGTCTTAGAAGTTGAATCGAATGGAGAACCTGTAGCTGCGGACGCCGGAGATGCCGGTGACCCGCATCTGGCCGGGGGTATAGGTCCCGACGCTCGAGTTGTTGTCCACGGGCGACCATGTCCCGGCCGGATTGACCACGATGCTGGGATAGACCGATCCGAACAGATTGAAGATGTCCGCGAACACGCCCAGCCGGCCGATGTTGCCGATCGGGAATTCCTTCTCGATGCGGAAATCCGTGTTGTCGGTCGCGACATTGCGGCGGGTATCCGGTCTTTCGATGGTGATGCTGACGCTGCCGCTGGCGACGCCGTTGGCCTGGATCCAGGCCGTCGGGGCGGACACGGAGACGCTTCTCCCCCAGTAGCCTCCTTCCGTGTGGGTATAGATGAACGACAGGATGAACCCGTAGGGGATTTTGAACGTCCCGTAAAGCTTGGCCCACCAGGGGATGCCCGCCCGGGTTTCGGCGTTGACCCGGGTGTTCGGATTGGTGAAGCTGCCGTTGTTCCACTGGTAGCTGTAGTTGAAATTTCCGCCCAACGACCAGCCCTTGTGCATCCGCTTGCTGAACGTCAGCTCGAGCCCTTGGTACCGGAATTTCTGCTCAGGGACATTCGTCAGGACGGTGAAGGTGGCCGGAGAGGTGAGCTTGCGGTAGTAGACGGTGACGGTCTCCGCCGGAAAGCCCAGGTAGGCGGGAACGGTCGTGGTGAAGGGGACCCACCATTCGGGATGCTGCTCTAAAAGGTTCCAGTGCGTGCCGCTCGCCTGGTCGTAATTCAGGTAGGCGGTGAAGTCTTTCCGGTCCCGGTAAATGAAATTCAGCCCGACTTTCAAGTGGGGGAACAGTTCGTGCTCGACCTGGGCGATGACCTCCCGGGTGTAGGGGTTGTTCAGGTCGGAATTGATCTGCTGCTTGAAGGTCGTACTCAGCATGGTCAGGGGATTCGTCCCGGCCGGAATTACGTAGGAGTCCACCGGCGGCGCGTCGGGCTGCCCGTTCAGGTTGAGATCCGTCCAGTACATGTTGAACGTCCGGGGCCCGCTCGGCTGCAAGCCCGACCAGGTGCCGGTCGCGGCCGGGTCGAAATAGGTCCCGTAATGGATCTTGAGGGCGGTCCTGCCATCCCCGAACAAGTCGTACGAAGCGCCGATCGTCGGGGCGAGGGCGTTGTAGGGATAGCAGTTTTCCCAGCCTTCGTAGGTCAGCTCCTTGAAGGGATTGAAGCCGAAGGCCGGGACGAAGTAGTAGTCTCCGATCGCCGCGGCAAGCGATCCGCCGGCCGCTCCCTTGACCTGCGTCGGGATGTGCGTCCACATCTTGTCGAAACGCAACCCCAAGGAGATGGTCAGCCGGTCCTTGATCTTCATCGAATCCCGGACGTAAAGGCCCAGGCGGTGGCCGAAGCCGATCTGCTGCGAGTCGCCCCGGACCGTTCCATAAGCGGAAAAGTTCAGCAGGCCGTCGCCGTAGAGGGGATGGGGCGTGCTCAGGTTATACAGCCCCCGGTAAGAATAGGGATTGCCGTTGTAGTAGGTCCAATTGAGCGGATCGTCCCGCCAATATCCCCACTCGCCCTGGATGCGGGCCCATTCCGCGCCGGCCCGGAACTCATGGTTGCCGCCCAGGAAATCGTCCTGGTAGCGGACCAGATTGACGGCGACATTCAGGTTCTGCTTGTAGGTGTATTCCTGCATTCCCCGGTTTCCCCAGATGTGCCCGGTGAAGGAATCGTTGAAGCGGGGGCCGGGAACGGCCTCGGCCGTGTACCTCCCCGTCCAGTCCTGGATGTAGAGGCCGGCCCGGACATCGAGGAAGGTGTCGGGGTTGAGAATCCAGGTCAGGCCGTTGCTCGAGGTGTACTGGATGGGCCGGTTGATCGCGCTCGCCGAGGCCGTGAGGTTCCAGCCCGTGTAGTAGTGGTTGATCTTGTTGTCGACATACGTGAGCATCGAAAACAGCTTCATCGCCTCCGACAGCTGGAAGGTCAGCTTGCCGAAAAAATAGGGCCGGGTTTCGATCCGGTCGTAGCTTTCGTGGCTGACGCCGGCGATCGTGACGGGGATGAAGCTGGTCGCGTTCTTATTCGACAGAAATTTGTAACTGGCAAAAAACCAAAGCTTGTCCCGCAGGATGGGCCCGCCGAGCGTCCCGGACGCGTCGTAATTGTAAATGGCGAAGGCCGGCTTCGTCAGGCCCAAAGACGCGAGCTGCTCGTCCGTCGAGAGGACTTCCTGGAGTTTCTCTCCCGTGTAGTAAAACTGGGCCGCCCCGTGGAATTCGTTTCCGCCGGACTTGGTGACGACGTTCATATAGCCCGACCGGGCGCCGTACTGGTCGGACCCGACCGCCCCGGTGACGAACTCGACCTCCTCGACCGTCTCCATGTCGATCGAGTTTTCCGGCCAGTTCTGGTCCGAGGCGTTCGACTGGATGCCGTCGACCTTGAACGTGTAGGTCGCGGCGCCCTCTCCGTGAATCAGGGCCCGGTTCCCCACGACGCCGGCCGCGGTCGCCGAGACAAACGTCCAGACGTCCCGGTTGGCGAAGGGCATCGTCTTGATGATTTCCGTCGTCGCGCTTTGGGTGATCGAATTCGAGATCACGTCGACGACGGGCGACGGGGCGGTGACCGTGATCTCCTGGCTGAGGGCCGCCTGGGACATCTCGAAACTCAAATCGACATTGACCCCGACCCGAATGATGACTTCCTCGCGCTTGACTGTGTTGAACCCCGGCAGTTCCAAGACGACGGTGTAGACGCCGGGAGGAAGGATCGGCGGGAATTTGAAGGTCCCGTCGGCCGCGGAGACGACGCTCTGCTTCCCCATCAGGGCGGGGCTCGTGACCGTGATTGTCACACCGGGAAGCGGAGTCTTTTGATCGTCCAGGACGCGCCCCCGGATCGATCCGGTCTGGCCGAGCTGGGCTTGGAGGGATGAAACCACGACCAAACACAGGACGGCCGCCAAGGCCACTTTCAGAAACTTCATGGAACCTCCTTTTGTTTTTGGTAAAGAAAGTTCATTACTTACCTTAAGAAAGCTAACAAGATAAAATGCCCTTGTCAAGCGTTTCTTTTATTATTGTTGTTCTGCGGCCTGAACCGGCACGGGGACGCGGATTTGATTGTGGTTTAAGTTGATGACCTCGTTCAAGACGAGAGACACCGCCCCCATGACGGCGGCCTTCATTCCGAAGGTGGCAGGTCTGATCAGCACGTCAGAGGAAATTTTGTTGAGCGAACGGGCCTGAACGGTCTTTCGGACTTTTTCAAACAGGATGTCTCCCGACTGGGCCACGCCTCCCCCGATGACGATGGCTTCCGGGCTGAAGAGGTTGACCAGACCGGCGATCCCGATGCCCAGGTATTCGACCGCCCGGTCGAAAATTTCCCAGGCCAGCGGATCCCCCTCCTTGGCCGCATTGGCGACGGTTTCGCTCGTCACTCTCGTCGGATCGCCCTCGCACGCGTCGAGGAGAAGGCTCCGTTCGCCGGCGAGAAGACGTTGGCGGGCGGCTTTGGCGATAGCGTTACCGGAAGCCAAGGCCTCCAGGCAACCGAAGTTGCCGCAGTCGCATTGCACCGGGCTGTCCTTCTCCAAGGTGATATGCCCGAATTCTCCGGCCAAGCCGAGCGGTCCGTACAGCGGTTTTCCGTTGATGATGATCCCCGCCCCGATGCCGTAGCCGACGTTGACGCAGATAAGGTTCTTGAAGCGCTTGCCCAGGCCGTACCACATCTCGCCCAGGGCCATGACCCGGGTGACGTTGTCGATGATGATGGGGTAAGGGAGCGTCTTGGACAGGGCCCCGACGACATCGACATTGTGCCAGTGGAAATCCGGAGAGAACTCGACGATATTGCGCTTCCGGTTGATGAGGCCGGCGACGGCCATGCCGATCCCGTAAATACGCTTGTTCGCGACCGACGGCTCGGCGATCAATTCGGCGATGACGCCGGACGTTCTCTTCATGATCCCGGCGAATCCCTCCTCGACGTGGGTCGGGGTCTTGATTTCGGCGATGATCTTCGCGTCGAAGTCGGAGAGGACGCCGTAGATGTTCGTCGTTCCCAGGTCGAGGCCGATAATGAAGTTCTTCCGATCGGAGAACTTCAGGAGCGTCGGCGGCCGGCCGCCCTGGGACTCGCCTTCGCCGATTTCCTGGACGAGATCCTCATCGAGCAAATCCTCAATGATCCGGGAGACCGTCGGAGCGCTCAGGCTGCTGATTTTCGAGATATCCGCCCGAGACAACGCCTCGGCCGTCCGGATGATCTTCAGGACTTTGACTTTATTGAGGCGGTTGATGTATTTGGCCCCGCCGTTGGGATCGGAAGTCTGATCAGCTTTCGTCATCGATTATTTTTCATCCTTTTAATAATATATGTCTTCTTCCGCCGACTTTCAAGTCCTTCCATTCCGCGGCCGCAGGGGAAATCGGACGGAAGGAGACCCTCGGGCTGTCCCCTTCCGCATCAAAAGGAGGGCTTTGAACCAGTCTCTCGGCGTTAAAACGTGTAGCGGAGCGAGAACTTGTAGGTCCGGACACCCCCGGTGACTCCATTGAATCCTAAAATCCCCGGCGTATAGGTCCCGGTGGTCGCGTTGACATCCGTCGGGCGCCACGTCCCCGCGGGATTCATGTTGGCGCTGAAGGAATGGAAACCGAGCGCGTTGAAGACGTCCAGGAAGACTCCCAGCCGGCCGATCCGGCCCAGGGAAAATGTTTTCTCGAGCCTGAGGTCGAACGTTTCGCTGGACTGGTTCCGGCGGGTGCCAACCGTTTCCAGAAGGACCGAGTTGCTCGTGTTGAACTGATAGATGCCGTTGGCCTGGCGCCAGGACAGCGGGGCCTCGACCGTGACCGTCCGCGCCCAGCCGTTGCCGTCCAGATGCTCGTAGAAGAACGAGAGGTTCACCCCGTAGGGCAGGAACACGGACCCGTAGAGCTTGATCATCAGGGGGATGCTGAAGTTCAGGTCGCCATAGCTGTTGATCGCATAATTGGGCGTCCGAAACGCGCCCTGGATGCTGCCGCCTGAATATTCCAGATTGCCCTTCAGGTCGGTGTAGACGACTGAGCCGCCGAGCGACCAGCCGTCCGAAAAGCGCTTGTTGAACGACAGCTCGATGGAATGGTATCTCTGCTTGAGCATGTCGTTGGGAAGGTTCGTCTTCCGGTAGAATTCCTCGGGATGGGCGGCTTTCATGAAATACACCGTCACGGGCACGGCCGGAAAATCCTTATAGGCAGGAACGGTTGTCTGGAACGGCACCCAGTAGTTCTCGTTGAAGCTCCAGTATTCGCCGCTGGCCCGGTCGTAATACACGCTGACCATTTCGTTCCGGCGCTGCTTGTAGGAGTAGTTCAGGCTGACCCGGAAATCCCGGAACAGTTCGTGATCGACCCCGGCGATGACCTGGTGCTCGTACGGAATCTTGATGTTCGGGTCGGTCGTGTCCTTGTAATCGTCCTTCAACATGTAGTTGGGAAGCGGCGAACCGGGGACGTATTGGTAATTGTCCGTGAACGGCGCATCGGGCTGTCCGTTTCCGTTGGTATCCCACCACCGGAACTGGAAGCTCCCGTTGCCGGACGGCGGAGTCGAGATATGCCATGTCGGGAGCCCCTCGGCATACCGGCCATAGTGAAGCTTGAAGGCGGTCTTGGCGCGTCCGAAGGGGTCATACGAAATTCCGATCGACGGAGAGAAGAAATTGTAGGGGAAGGCGTTATCCAGGGCGCTCCATTTGAACCCGCCTCCGAACGGATCGACGCCGTAGGCCGGCAGGATATAAGCTTTGCTGAGCGCCTTGCCCAGTTCGTCCACGGCCGCCGTCTTGGTCATCTCGGGTACGGTGGCGCGGATGTGATCGAACCGGAAGCCCAAGGTGATGTTCAACCGGCTTTTGATGTTGAACGAGTCCTGGACGAACAGGCCGAGGCGCGTCTTGCGGACGAGCGAGGAATCCTTGTTAGGGTCTCCCCTCTCCGAGACCGCGTTCGTGAAAGTGAGCCGGCCGTCTCCGTATTCCGGATGGGGCCCGCTCAGTCCGTAGAGACCGCGGAAGTAGTAGGGGTTGCCGTCGTAGTAATCCCACGTCATTCCGTTATCGAGCGGCTCGAAGCTGCGCATGGAGCCCCACTGGATTTCGAGTCCGGCCTTGATCTCGTGATCGGCGCCCAGGAAATCGTCCTTGAAATGGGTGGCTTTGGCCCCGGTCTGGGCGTTTCGCTTGAAGCCGAAGAACTGGCCGGATTGGCGCCCCCATTCGTAGCCGGTATACCGGTCGATGAAATAGGGGCCTTTGGGCTTCGCTTCCTTGGTGTGCATGTTCTGCCCGTCCCCCTTCCATGTCCCTCCCCGGAATTCGACGAACGTATTGGAGTTGAGCGTCCAGGTGCCGTTGAAGGAGGAGGTGATCTGATCCAGAACCTGCCAGCGGTTGGATTCGATCGTCCGGCGGGCGGCCATGTCGAACACGGGCGTGTTCCGCTGGGCGACGGTCAGCATGCCGAACAGCCGGAAATTTTTAGTCAACTGCGCCGTCAGCTTGGCGAAGCCGTACGTGTAGCTCATCTCCAGGTCGTAGGGATTGTAGGCCACGCCGTTGATCGTGGTCGGGATGAAGTTGGAGTGCCTCTTGTTCATCTGGTAGCGGACGTTGGCCAGAAACCAGAGTTTGTCCTTGAGGATGGGACCCCCAAGGGTCCCGGATAAGTCGTAGTCGGCCACGGCCGCGGTCGGCACGTTGGAGCCGACGGCTTTCAGCTTCTCTTCTGGAATCACCGACCTGGAGAAGTCTTCGCCCGTATAGTAGGTCTGGACTTCGCCGCTGAGCTTGTTGCCGCCGGATTTGGTCACGACATTGATCATGCCGCCGATCCCCTGGAAGACCTCGGCCCCGGCGCCGCCGGTGATGATCTCGACCTCCTCGACCGTCTCCCAGCTGATGTAGGCCTCCCCGTAGTTCTGGTTGGGGGCGTTGGTGTTGACCCCGTCCACTTCGAAGGCGTGGTTATTCCGGGCCCCCCCCTTGATGCTGTAATTGGTCGTCCCGGGGGCGAGCCGCAAGGCGGAGTAGACGTCCCGGGCCATGGGGATGTTGGTCAGGACTTCCTTGGTGACGTTGGACGTCGTCTTCGTCGAGACGACATCGACGGCGGGCGAAGGAGCCGTGACGGTGATTTCCTCCTTCAAGGTCTCGACGGCCATTTCGAAGTTGATCGTCACGATCATCCCGACCCGGACCTGGACGTTTTCCCTCCTGATGGTCCGGAAGCCGGGGATCGCGGCGACGACCTCATAAGTCCCGGGAGGAACCGTGGGAATTCGATAGGCCCCGTCCTGATTGGTGACCGTCGACTCCGTCCCGATGAGGGCCGGGCCGGTGACGGTGACGGCCGTTCCCGGCAGGGCGCTTCCATCGGGATCGGTCACGACTCCCCGGATGCTCCCGGTCTGGGTGGTTTGCGCCCGGGCCGTAAGGACAAGGACCAAGCCGAGAAACAACGCTAAGAACGCTCTCTGCCTCATCTCTTCCTCCTTATAGATTCTTTCTTAATCCTGGGTTCGACAGTCATAGGCAGA
>VGJF01000039.1 GCA_016867585.1 Candidatus Aminicenantota bacterium
ACGGCGGTGATGGACGCTCCGCCGAGGGGATTTCCATCGTTGTCCGCGACCTGACCGTTGAGGGCGGCGGTCGTCACGCTCTGAGCGAGAGCGAAAGAGGGGAAAACCAAGAGGCAAAAGAAGAGGGCAAAGGAAATATTTTTGATCATGAAACCTCCTTTTAAAAAATCCGGGCTGATGATAATACTTCTAAGGGGGAAAATCAATACTCGATCCCTAAAAAAAACCTTCCGTTTTGATTCGCCCCGGACGGAGCGCGACACGGCGGAATTATCTCCAAGAAAAAAAAAGAATTAACCGTGTATCCCCGCATTTTGCCTCGCCGTGCTGGATATGCTACCATGCGTCCATGCGGAGGAAGCCGCTGATCATCGGGGTGGCCGGGGGCACGGCCTCGGGGAAGACGACCATCGCCGACGCGATCATGGCCTCGATCAACCATCCCGAGATGGTCATGATCCCCCACGACGCCTACTACCGGGACGTCGGCCACCTGACCCTGGCCGAGCGGTCCAAGATCAATTTCGACCATCCCGACGCCTTGGAAACCGACCTCATGGTCCGCCACCTCCGGGAGCTCATCGCCGGCCGTCCCGTCGAGATGCCGGTCTACGACTTCTCGACCCACGCCCGCCTGCCGAAGGGGATCGTCAAGAAGCCGGCCAAGGTCATCATCATCGAGGGGATCTTGATTTTCTGCGAGCAGGCCCTCCGCGATCTCATGGACGTCAAGATCTTCGTCGACACCGACGGCGACCTCCGCTTTATCCGGCGGCTGAGGCGCGACATCCAGGAGCGCCACCGGAGCCTCGAGTCGGTCATCGACCAGTACATGAAGACGGTCCGGCCGATGCACATCGCCTTCGTCGAGCCGAGCCGCAAGTACGCCGACATCATCATCCCCGAGGGCCATAACCCGGTCTCGACCTCGCTCGTCGTCACCCTGATCCGCCAGCGCCTGCGCAAGGGCAGCCATGCTTGAGAAACAGTATATCGAGGCTCAGGACCTGCTGAACGATTCCTTCCTCCTCGGCCGCAAGGTCCTGGACAGCGGCTTCCGGCCCGACTTCATCGTCGGCATCTGGCGGGGCGGCACGCCCGTGGGCATCGCCGTCCAGGAGCTGTTCGAGCACCACGGCCTCGTCACGGACCATATCGCCATCCGGACGTCCTCCTACGAGGGCATCGAGCTGAGGGGGAAGACGATCCGCGTCCACGGCCTGGCCTACATCGTCGAGAAGGCCGAGGCCGACCAAAGCCTTCTCATCGTCGACGACGTCTACGACACCGGCTTGAGCATCCAGGCCGTCATCGAGACCCTGAGCCGCCTCTCCCGCCGCAACACGCCCCGCGACATCCGCATCGCGACCGTCTATTTCAAGCCCGGGAACAACCGGACCGAACGCCGGCCCGACTACTACATCCACGAAACCGAGAAGTGGCTCGTCTTCCCCCACGAATTGAAGGGCCTGAGCCCCGAGGAGATCGCCCTCCACAAGCCCGAGGTCGCCCGGGTCATCCGGGAGGACGGCGGCCGATGACCATCACCCGGGAATTCGTCGAAAGGATCCCCAAGACCGACCTTCACCTCCACCTCGACGGCTCGCTTCGTCTCCCGACCCTCATCGCCCTGGCGAGGGAGAGCGGCGTCAAGCTCCCGGCCTACGACGAGAAGGGCCTCCGTCGCCTGGTCTTCAAGAAGACGTACGCCAGCCTGATCGAGTACTTGAAGGGCTTCGAGTACGCCACGGCGGTGTTGCAGACCGGCCCGGCCCTCGAGCGGGCGGGCTACGAGCTCGCCAGGGACAACCAGGCCGAGGGAGTCCGCTACATCGAGGTCCGGTTCGCCCCCCAGCTCCATCAGAATCCCAAGCTGACCTGCCTCGAGGCCATGGCCGCCCTCAACCGCGGGCTGGCCCGGGCCAAGGAGGAATTCAACGCCCGGCCCGAGGTCGGAAGCGGGGCCGAGCCGCCCTTCGAATACGGGATCATCGCCTGCGCCATGCGGATGTTCGATTACGGATATTCCCGGTATTTCGACGCCCTCCTCCATGTCCACGCCCATTCCGGGCGCAAAGAGGTCTTCGCCCTGGCCTCCCAGGAGCTCATCCGGGCGGCCGTGTCCGCCAAGACCAGGCTCAGGCTGCCCATCGTCGGCTTCGACCTGGCCGGGGCCGAAGCCGGCTTTCCGGCCGAAGACCATGCCCAGGCCTACGCCCTGGCCCACAAGAATTTCCTGAAGAAAACCGTCCACGCCGGCGAGGCCTACGGACCGGAAAGCATCTTCCAGGCCATCACCGACCTCCATGCCGACCGCCTCGGCCACGCCGTCCATCTCTTCGATCCCGAAATGATCAAGAGCCCGGAAATCAAGAACAAGAAGGCTTATGTCGACAACCTCGTCCAGTTCATCGCCGACCGGAGGATCACGATCGAGGTCTGCCTGACCTCGAACCTCCAGACCAACCCGGCCATCCGCAGCCTGGCCCGCCACTCCTTCCGGCACATGCGCAAGGCCAAGCTCTCGGCCACGTTCTGCACCGACAACCGGACCGTTTCGAACACGACGGTCAGTGGCGAGATCCTCAAGGCCGTTCGGGCCTTCGGCATCACTCCGGGCGAGCTCAAGAACTTCATCATCTACGGCTTCAAGCGGAGCTTCTTCCCGGGAACGTACATCGAAAAGCGGGCCTATGCCCGCCGGATCATCGAATACTACGAAAAGGTCGAGAGGCGGCATCTTCGCCGCGGGAAGGACGGCCGATGAACATCGTTTCGCTCCTCCGGGGGATTCTGGGCTTGGCCCTGATCCTGGGCCTGGCCGTCCTGTTCTCCAACAACCGCCGGCGGATCAGCTGGCGGCTGGTCGGGGGAGGCGTCCTCCTCCAGGTCGTCTTCGCCGTCTTCATCCTCTACGGCGACCGGCTGAAATCCCTGTTCGCCCCGCTCGGCTGGCCGAAAGCGGCCCTCTCCTGGCTTGGGGGGGCCGTCGTCAGTCTCCTGAACTTCACCGCCGAGGGCTCGAAATTCGTCTTCGGACGGCTGGCCGTCAACTCCGGCCCCGACAGCCTGGGCCTTTTTTTCGCCTTCCAGGTCCTGCCGACGATTATCTTCGTCGCCACCCTGACCTCGGTCCTCTATTACCTCGGCGTCCTCCAGCTCGTCGTCAAGGGGATGGCCTGGATCATGGCCAAGCTCCTGGGGACGAGCGGCGCGGAATCGCTCTCCAACACGGCCAACATCTTCGTCGGCCAGACCGAGGCCCCCCTGCTCATCAAACCCTACATCGGGACGATGACCCGGTCCGAGATCCTGACGATCATGGTCGGCGGGATGGCGACCATCGCCGGCGGAGTCATGGCCGCCTACATCCAGATGCTCGGCCAGGCCCTGGCCGAGGCCCAGAAGATCTCGCTGGCCGAAGCCCAGATCCGCTTCGCCGTCCAGCTGCTGGCGGCCAGCGTCATGGCCGCCCCGGCCTCCCTCGTCGTCTCCAAGGTCCTTTACCCGGAGACCGAAACGCCGGCGACCAAGGGGACGGTCAAGCTCAAGGTCGAAAAGAACGCCTCGAACGTCATCGAGGCCGCGGCCACGGGAGCCGGCGACGGCCTCCATCTGGCCCTGAACGTCGGGGCCATGCTTTTGGCTTTCATCGCCGGCATCGCCATGATCAACTATCTCCTCACCGGCCTGGGCGGCCTTCTGGGGATCAACGCCTATCTCCAGGCCCATTTCGGCCAGCCCCTCTCCCTCCAGCTCGTCCTGGGCGGCGTCCTCCGCTATCTGGCCGTCGGGATCGGCGTGCCCGGGGCCGACGCCTTCCACTTCGGGAGCCTCTTCGGGACCAAGGTCGTCCTCAACGAGTTCGTGGCCTACGTCGACCTCGTCGGGTTGATCAAACAGGGCGCCTTGAGCCCCAAGGGCGTCGCCATGGCCACCTACGCCCTCTGCGGCTTCGCCAACTTCTCCTCGATCGCCATCCAGATCGGCGGCATTTCCCCCATGGCCCCGCACCGGAAGAAGGACATCGCCGCCCTGGGACTGAAGGCCGTCTTCGGCGGGGCCCTGGCGACCCTGATGACGGCCACCCTGGCCGGGATCCTGCTGGGGTAGAAGCCGGGGCGGCCGGC
Organism: Candidatus Aminicenantota bacterium; assembly: GCA_016867585.1. Taxonomy (GTDB): domain Bacteria; phylum Acidobacteriota; class Aminicenantia; order Aminicenantales; family UBA4085; genus JAAZPG01. Next base: position 4,131 of record VGJF01000039.1, read on the forward strand.
AAGAACTCAAGTTATTTGCTTCAGCCATCCACCAGCAGCGTTTTGGTTTCGGGATACCGGGAGCGAAAGCGGGCGAGCCCGGAAGTTTTCCCGCCGCGGCCGCTCTTGACCTCAATCGCCCGGAGATCGAGCCCTCGAGCGATCACATCGTCCGGCGGCTGAAAAGCTCCTGGAGGCGGGCGATGTTGAAAACCGGCGCATGGCCGTCGGGGACGGGGAGCCGGCCGGGGTTGAACCAGCAGAAATCCATGCCGGCGTTCCGGGCGGCGGCCATGTCCGAAGTCACGCTGTCGCCGACATAGAGCACGTCCCCGGCCGAGACTCCGATCGTTCGAAGCGCGGGCTCGAAGATCCGGGGGTCGGGCTTGGCCATGCCCGCCTCTTCGGAGATGACAACCGCTTGAAAATAGCGGGTGATCGGCGAGGCGGAGAACCGCCTCCGCTGGACCGAGGCGATGCCGTTGGTGATGAGGGCCAGGGGGAACTTTTTGGCCAGGGCGCGAACGGTCGTCAACGCTCCGGGCAGGAGCTGAGGCTGGCCGGCCAAGGCCTCGAGGTAATAGAGGCCGATCTTTTCCAGGGGCAGGCCGTCAATCCCGAACTCGGCGGCCAGTCGGCGGAAGCGCTCGACGCGCAGAGTCCCCTGCGTGACTTCGCCGCGCTCGAAGGCCCGCCACATGTCGCGGTTATGACGGCGGTAGGCTTCGACGCAGGCGGCCAGGCCGATCTTCAGGCCGAACTCCCGGAGACAGGCCCTGAGGGCGGTCCTTTCGGCCCGGGAATAATCGAAAAGGGTGTCGTCGGCGTCGAAAAAGACCGCCTTGTACGTCCCGGCCATGGCGCTCAATAGGGCCAGGGCAGGACGCCGTTCTTGTCCACGAGATACAAGACCATCTTCGGCCGGGAGGGGGGCGCGGGGCCGATCAAAACCGCCTCGGTCAAACGGGCCAGGACGGACGGCAGCCGTTCGGGCCGGTCGCTGTGGACGGTCGCGATTTTCTGTCCCTGTTCGACCCGATCGCCGACCTTGGCTTCGAAGACGAGACCGCTGCCGTAGCCGACCGCATCCTCTTGTTTCCGCCGGCCGGCCCCGGCGTCGATGGCCGCCAGGCCGACGCTCGCGGCGTCGATCCCGGTGATGAAGCCCGAAGCCCAGGCCGTGAATTCCGCCTCCCGCGGGGCGGCGGGCATCAGGGAATAATCGTCCAGAACGCGCGGGTCGCCGCCTTGGGCGGCGATGAAGCGCCGGAAAACCTCCAAGGCCCGCCCCGAGGCGACGGCCTCGCCGAACATCTCGCCGGCCTCGTCGAAGCTCGTTTTTCGTCCCGCCGTTCTCAGCATGACATAGCCCAGGGCATAGGCGACCTCCATGAGGTCCGTCGGCCCCCGGCCTTTCAGGGCTTCGGCCGATTCGATGATTTCCAGGCCGTTGCCCACGGCCCGGCCGAGAGGCTCGTCCATGCCCGAAATGATCCCCATCGTCGGGCGGCCCTCTTTTTCGCCCAGGGCGACCATTGCCCGGCAGAGGCTCAGGGCCTCCTCGACGTCCTTCAGCGTCGCCCCGCTCCCGGTCTTGACGTCGAGAACGATGCCGTCCGTCCCCAGGGCCAGTTTCTTGCTCATGATCGAGGAGGCGATGAGGGGGAGGCTGCCGACGGTCGCCGTGGCGTCGCGCAGGGCGTAAAGCTTCTTGTCGGCCGGGACGATGTCGGCGGTCTGGCCGCAGATCGCCATGCCCGTTTCGGCGAGCACGGCCCGGAACCGGGCGGGGGTGAGAAAAACGTTCATCCCCGGGACGGCTTCGAGCTTGTCCAGCGTGCCGCCGGTGTGGCCCAGTCCGCGGCCGGAAAGCATCGGGACGCGGACGCCGCAGGCCGCGACGAGGGGGGCGACGACGAAGCTGACCTTGTCCCCGACGCCGCCCGTGCTGTGCTTGTCGATCTTCGTCCCGGGCACGTCGTCGAGGGGGATGCGCTCCCCCGAGGCGAGCATGAATTCCGTCAGGTCGGCCAGCTCGCGTTCGTCCAGGCCGCGAAGGTAGACGGCCATCAGCCAGGCCGCGAGCTGGTAGTCGGGAACATCTCCCCGGACGCAGCCGGAGACGACGAAGCCGATTTCCTCCCGGCTGAGCTCCCGGCCGTCGCGCTTCTTGGAGATGATCTCGTACATCCCGTTGGCCGTCATGTCATCCGCCTCCCGCGGGAGAAAAGAGGGCGACGGTGTCGCCGGCCCGGACCCGGGTTTCGAGTCCCTGCTTGAGACGGATGTTCTCGCCGTTGACGAGGATGATCGTCCCGGCGAGCAGCTCCTTCTCGCGGTCCAGGAGCTCGTCCAGGAAACGGCCGCCGGCCGCTTTCTCCGCCCGGCCGAGGAGCGTCAGGACCGAGACGTCTTCACCCGCGACGTCCACGGCGGCGGTCCGGACGCGCCGGCGCAGGAGACCGAAAAACTGGACCTTAATTATTCCGTCCAAATCACAATCCCAGTTCGGCCAGGGTTTGCGGCCGGGGGACGCCGTTCCGGTCCCAGCCCCGGACGGCGTAATAGTCGTCGAGCATGGGCTCGAGTCCGACCCGACGGCGGCGCGACGAGCCGGTCTGGAGCTCCTCGTTCAAAAAACGCGGCGGCAAGGCATCGTCGGCCCGGCCGAATCCGGCCCGGATGTTGAAAAGCCTCTCCAGGGTGTAGATCCGGCGGCCGACCCTCATCAGCTCCTCCTCGCTCCAATCCAGCCCGGTGACCGTGCGGAGGATCTCGGCGAAGGTCGAGATCCCGACGGCGAATTGGAGGAAGCGGCAGAGGACGGCCGAATCGACCACGGCCGAGACGTCCTGGAAAAGGGCCACGAGCTCGGCCTTGCCGGCCGTGGAGAAACGGTCCAGAAAAACGGGATGGCCGAGGATCTCGGGGGCGATCATGTAGGCCCGCATGTGGCAGCCGCCGCGGTTGGAGGTGGCGTAGGACAAGGCCATGCCCTGAGCCCCCCGCGGGTCGTAAGCCGGGATCTCCATCCCCTTGACCTGCATGGCCAGCTCGGGCCGGCCGTGCTTGACCGCCAGCCGCTTCGACCCCAGGGCGAGGTCGGCCCCGACTCCCCGCCGGTAGGCCGTGTCGGTCACCCAGTCGAGCAGCCTGCCGGCCTCACCCCAGCGGAAATTTTCTTTCCAGGCGCCCGTCTCGCGGAGCTCCATGGCGCAGCCGAGGGTCCCGCCCATGGTGATCGTGTCGAGCCCGAGTTCGTTGCAGGCGTAATTCGCCTCGGCGATGGCCGTGAGGTCGCTGATTCCCAGGTTCGCGCCGAAGGCCCAGGCCGTTTCGTATTCGGGACCCTCGCCGCGTTTCGTCCGGGTCCGGGTCGTGCGGCCGCACCCGATCGGGCACTTGTAGCAGGCGCTCTGCCTTTCGAGGAGCGTTTCGGCGATCTTTTCGCCGCTCGTCCCTTCGGCGTCGTTGAACACGCCCCGGCGGAAGTTCTCGGTCGGGAACATCCCGTGGGCGTTGATGATGTTGACCAGGACGGACGTCCCCAGGACCTGGAGCGATTTTCCGGTCACGGGGTTCTTGTCGACGATCCGGTCGAGGCGGGCCGTCAGGTCCTTGTAGCCCGCCGGGTCGGCGATCGCCACGGCCCTATTGCCCGAGGCGGCGACGGCCTTCAGGTTCTTGCCGCCCATGACCGCCCCCATCCCTCCCCGGCCGGCGGCGCGGTCCTTGTCGTTCATAACGGCGGCGAATAGAACCCGGTTTTCGCCGGCCGGGCCGATGCAGGCCACCGATGCCTTGGATGAGATCTCCGCCTGGACGGCCTTTTGCGTTTTCTGGGTGTCGAGCCCCCAAAGAGCCGCGGCGTCGCGGACTTCGACCTCCCCGTCTTGGACGGCGAGGTAGACGGGCCTCTCCGCCCTGCCCCGGACGATCAGCCCGTCGACGCCGGCTCCCTTGAGCGCCGCGCCGAACGTCCCGCCGGAGCTCGAATCGCAGATCGTCCCCGTCAAGGGCGAGCGGGAGACGACCTGGTACCGGCCCGAGGTCATCGTCGTTCCGGTCAGCGGCCCGGTCATGAAGATCAGGGCGTTATCGGGATCAAAAGGGTCGATAGGGTCCGGACACGGGTCGTTGTACAGCCTGACCCCCAGGCCGCGGCCCCCGAGGAACCGGCGCCTCGTCTCTTCGCTGACGGCGACGGTTCGCCGCTCCCGGCTGCCCAGGTCGATCGCGACGATCTTCCCCATCCAGCCGCTCATCGTCTCTTCCCTACTCATAGTACTTGTTGTATTTCTCCAGGTGGGGGCAGGCCAGGCATTTCTTTTTGTAATACGCATAGACGGCCTTCGGCTGCTTGTCCAGGTTGGCGAAGCGGGACGGGCAGATATGGCAGGGGATTTCCTCCTCGAGCCAGGCGGCCGGGGCGAATTTGTAGAGCGACAACCCCTCGACGATCCCGACGCTCGCGCTCAGGCCGAGGCGCGAAGCGCCGGCCAGGATCAGCCGCCAGGCTTCCTTGAAATTCTTGATCCCGCCCGCGGCCTTGACGCCGATCGCCGGCCCCACCGTTTGGCGCATGAGCCGGACATGCTCCGGGAAAGCCCCGAAGGCCCCGAATCCCGTCGAGGTCTTGACGAATTGGGCTCCCCCTTCGACCGAAAGCTTGCAGCCGCCGACGATCTCCTCGTCGGTCAGGTAGCCGGTCTCCAGGATGACCTTGACCAGGGCGGGCCCGCTCGCCTCGGCCACGGCCCGGATGTCGTCGCGGACGAAGTCGAATTTCTTGTCCCGCAGCGCCCCGACGTTGATGACCATGTCGATCTCGGAAGCGCCGTTCCGCACGGCCTCCGCCGCCTCGAAAGCCTTGGCCGAACTCGTCCCGGCCCCGAGGGGGAAGCCGGCCACGGCGCAAACCAGGACGCCGCTGCCGGCGAGCCGCCCGGCGGCATAAGCCGTGTGGGCGCCGTTGACGCACACGGCATAGAAGCCGAAGCTCCGGGCCTCGTCGCAGAGGTTGGCGATCTTCTTCTCGCCGGAATGGGCGCTGAGCTCGGTGTGGTCGATCATCTTGACCAGCGTCTCCCGGTCGAGGTCGATCATCCCGGCTAAGACCTTTTTTTCAGGCGGAAGGGGAAGCGGAGCAATTCGGAGACGGTGACGTCGCGGCTGGCCCCCGAGCGGCTGCACATGTGGACCCCGGCCGACGGAGGGGCGAATTCGGCGATGACCTGGCGGCAGGCGCCGCAAGGAGACAAGAAGTCCTCCGTGTCGCCGATGACGAGGACTTCCCGGATCTCGCGCTCGCCGGCCGCAACCATGGCGAAGATCGCGCTCCGCTCGGCGCAGCAGGTCAGACCGAAGGAGGCATTCTCGACGTTGCACCCGGCGAAGATCCCGCCGCGAGCGCCGAGGACGGCCGCCCCGACCCGGAATTCGGAATGGGGGGCGTAAGCCCTGTTCCGCGCCCGCCGGGCCGCGGCCAGCAGCTCCTTCTTGCGGTCGCGGCTCATTTGGACTCGCCGCCCGTCGGCATGACCGGCAGCCGGGGGTGCTTGCCGAACGAAAAGGCCAGGGTCTCGTACCAGGAGTCGGACGACAAGGCCATCCGGAAGATCTGTTTCCAGACATCGACCGGCGGGCCGAACTCCTTCCAGTCGATGACCATGACCCGCACGCCCCGCCGGCGCATCTCCTGGATCAGGAGCTTGTAGTTCTTGTCGAGATGCTGGAGGTAATCGAGCGGCACGCCGGCCTCCTGCTCGCGGGCCCGGCTGGCCATGCGGCGGTAGCATTCCTCGGGCGAGACGTCGAGGTAGACGAAGACGTCGGGCGGCATGACGTCGCGGCTCATGTTCCGGAAGACGTCGACGTAGAGATCGAACTCCTCCCGGGTCATGAAGCCGCGCTCCATGGCCGTCGTGGCGAAGACGGTGTCGCCGTAGATCGGCCGGTCCTGGATCACGAGCTGGCCCTGAGGACCCCAGGCCAGTTCGACGGCCAGACGGTGCTGCTCGTAGCGCTGGCAGAGCATGAACATCTGCATCGAAAAGCCGCCGCCGGTGTTGTTCCCCGTGCGGAGGTCGTTGTAGTAATGATGGAGAAAGTGCTCGAACTTCGGGCTGTGGGTCGGCTCCTCGAGGACCCGGGCCGGCCAGCCGTTGGCCGTGGCCGCCGAGCCGATGGCGTGGCAGGCGTTGGTCTTGCCCGCCCCGATGTTGGCGTCGATGGTGATGAACAGCCCCTGCTTGCGGGGGTGGTCGTTCTGTTCCATGCGTCGGTCCTTTCGCCCCGCCGGTGAAGACCCGGGCGGACGGGGCCTCGGAGCGTCAAAAATACACGCAATCCGGCCGAAAATCAACTTGTCATTGACATTGGCCGGACCTCAACCTATGCTTGTCCGCTGGAGCGGAAGCGAGCGACGAAAAGCATGGAAAGAGGCGGACCATTCCTGACCGAGGCCCAATTCAAAGCCGAGGTCGAAAAGTGCGAATACTGCCGCGAGAAGCCATGCCGCGAGGCCTGCCCGGCCGACGTCTCGCCGGCCGATTTCATCATGGCCGTCCGCGTCGGCGCCGCCTCCGACTACCGGCGGGCGGCGGCGCTCATCCTGGGCGCCAATCCCCTGGGAGGCGTTTGCGGCGCCGTTTGTCCGGACAAGTATTGCGTCGCGGCCTGCGTCAAGGAAAAGGTCGACCACCCCGTCCGCATTCCGGCCGTCCAGGCCGAGATCATCCGCCGGGCCAAGCGGCTGAAGGTCATGCCCCGTTTTCCGTCCGCGCCGGAAACCGGCCTTCGCGCCGCCGTCGTCGGCGCCGGTCCGGCCGGGCTCGCGGCGGCCGCCCTTCTGGCCCAGAACGGCCTTTCCGTCGAGATGTTCGAGCGTGATGCCCGCCCCGGCGGCATGGCCAACCTCATCCCCGATGACCGCCTGGGCCCGGAGGTCCTGCGCTCGGACATCCGTTTCCTCCTGGGACTTGGCCGCATCCGCCTTCGTCTCCGCGCGCCGGTCGACGACCCGCGGGCTTTCCTCGAACAAGGCTTCGCCGCCGTCGTCGTCGCCGCGGGACTCGACCTTCCCCTGCGCCTGGGGATTCCCGGCGAAGAGAAGACGGAGGACTGGATCGGCTTTCTGTCTCGGTCGGCGCGAAAATCCCTATCCGGGCGCAAAGTCGCCGTGGTCGGGGGCGGCGCCGTGGCCGCGGACTGCGCCGTTGCGGCCGCGAAACGTGGGGCATCCGTCGAGATGATCTGCCTCGAGACTCCCGGAGAAATGCCCCTGGCGCCGGAAGAACGGGACGGGCTCCTCCGGGCCGGAGTCTTGATCATCGGGCGGTCGGCCGTGACGGCGATCCGCTCCGTCGCGGCAAAGAAATCCCTCCGCGTCCGGCCGATGCGTCTGCCGGCCGGCCGGGCTTTCCACCCGTCCCGAATGGTCCCCGATGCCAGCCAGCCGGCTTTTTCGAGAAGCTACGACAGGGTCATCCTCGCTATCGGCGCCCGCCCGGGACTCGCCGTCGAGGAGTGTCCCGGCCTCTATCCCGCGGGCGACATGTCCGAAGGTCCGGGATCGGTCGTCTCCGCCGTGGCCTCGGGGAAGAACGCCGCCCAGCGGGTCCTCGATTTTCTTTCTCATCGGCGCGCGCCAAGACAAAAATCGGGCAAGAGCCGGATCATCCTCCCCGGCCGCAACCTGCGCCCGGTCCCGCTCGACGCCGCATTTTTCGGCCGCCCGATTCTATCTCCTTTTATCCTTTCGGCTTCGCCGGCCACCGACGGCCTCGAGCAAATGAGGGCCGCCTATCGGGCCGGCTGGGCCGGCGGGGTCCTGAAGACGGCTTTCGACGACCTGCCGGTCCACATCCCCGCCGAATACATGTTCGTCCTCGGCCGCGGGACTTACGGCAATTGCGACAACGTCTCCGGCCACGCCCTGGACCGCGTCTGCCGCGAGGTCCAAACGCTCCTTCGCGAGTTCCCCGAGCGTCTGACCGTCGCCTCGACGGGCGGCCCGGTCACGGGAGACGCCGAGGCCGACCGGGCCGTTTGGCGGGCCAACACCCGCAAGCTCGAAGCGGCCGGGGCCATGGCCATCGAATACAGCCTTTCCTGTCCCCAAGGCGGGGATGGGACGCGCGGCGACATCGTCTCCCAGGACGCCGAGTTGACCGCCCGGGTCATCGACGGGGTGCTCGCGGGCGCGTCTCGGCCCGACGTGCCAAAGCTCTTCAAGCTGACCGGGGCGGTGACGGCCATCGCCCCCATCCTTGAGGCCGTCCGGGGCGTTTTCGACCGCTACCCCGAGCAGCGAACCGGGGTGACGCTGGCCAATTCCTTCCCCGGCCTCGCTTTCCGGCCGGCAGCGAAGACGGGCTGGGACGAGGGGATCGTCATCGGCCTCTCCGGCGAGGGCATCCTGCCCATCAGTTATCTGACCTTGGCCAAGGCGGCCGGCCTCGGCTGCCGCGTCTCGGGCAACGGCGGCCCGATGAACTACCGACAGGCGGCCGATTTCCTGGCCCTGGGCGCCGAATCGGTCCAGTTTTGCACCCTCGTCCTGCACTACGGGGTCGAAATCGTCGAGGATCTCGAGGCTGGTTTGAGCGGGCTCCTGGAAGCGCTCGGGCTGAGGTCCGTGGCCGGACTGATCGGCCGGGCCCTGCCCAAGCCGATTCGCGATTTTCCCGACCTTCCGGCCGAAAAGCGCATCTCGACCGTGGAACGCCGCCTCTGCGTCCACTGCGGAAACTGCGCCCGCTGCCCCTACCAGGCCATCGAGCTCGACCGCCGAGGATTCCCCCGGACCGACCCGGCGCGCTGCATCGGCTGTTCGCTCTGCGTCCAGCGCTGCTTCGCCGGCGCCCTCTCGATGCGCGAACGGAGCGAGGCCGAGCGCGGGGCGCTGCGGGAGGGATGAATGGCGGAGCGGCTGCTCATTGCCAATGGCCCGATCTTCACCGGCGGCGAGGATTTCGATCTTCTCGAGGGACACGGCCTCCTCATCGGGGACGGCCGGGTGGCGAAAATCGCCCCCCTCACCGAGATTCGCTCGGAGAACGCCCGCCTTCTCGACGCCCGGGGCAAGCTCGTCATGCCGGGCCTCGTCAACGCCCACATGCATTTCTACAGCACCCTCGTCCGCGGGCTGGGCAAGGCCGCCCCGGCCCGCGATTTCGGCGAGGTGCTCCGCAATCTCTGGTGGCGGCTCGACCGCAAGCTGACGCTCGAAGACACATACCACAGCGCCCTCCTGATGATGCTCGCCGCCGTCCGCCGGGGCGCGACGACCCTCATCGACCATCACGCCAGCCCGGGAGCGATCACGGGATCGCTCGATCGCATCGCCCGAGCCGGGACGGAGACCGGCCTCCGCATCGGCCTGGCCTACGAAATTTCAGACCGGGACGGGCCGGAGGCCGCCGCCGAGGGATTGGCCGAGAACGCCGCGGCCGTTCGCTTCTGCCGCGAGCACGGCGGCGAACATCTCCGGGCGTTGGTCGGCCTGCACGCCTCCTTCACCCTCTCGGACGAAACGCTCGACAGGGCCGCGGCTTTGGCCGCCGAACGGGGAGTCGGGTGCCACATCCACGCCGCGGAGGCGGCCGGAGACCAGGAGGATTGCCGGACGCGGCACGGACTACGGGTCGTCGAGCGTCTGCGGCGCCGCGGCATCCTCGGCCCGAAGACGATCGCCGCCCACGCCGTCCATGTCGACCGGGCCGAAGTCGAGACCCTGGCCGCGTCGGGGACGATGGTCGTTCACAACCCCCAATCCAACCTGAACAACGCCGTGGGCATCGCCGACATCGTGGCCATGAAGAAGGCCGGCGTCCTCGTCGGCCTGGGCACGGACGCCATGACGGTTGACATGCTCGAAGAGCTGCGCGTCGCGATCTGGGCCCAACACTACGGCCGGGGCGATCCCTCCCAGGGCTTCGGAGAGGCGACCGGGGCGCTTTTCGCCGGCAACCCGGCCATCGCCGAGCGCGTCTGGGGGCTTCCCCTGGGCCGGATCCGCGAGGGAGGGCCGGCCGACGTCGTCCTGGTCGATTACGACCCGCCGACGCCGCTTGACAAAGCTTCCGTGTTGGGACATCTCGTCTTCGGCGCGTCGCAGTCGACGGTCGACACGACGATCGTCGCCGGCCGCGTCCTGATGGAAAACAAGAGGCTGAAATTGGACATCGATGAGGAGCGCGTCGCGGTCCGCAGCCGCGAGCTGGCGGCCGCGCTCTGGGAGCGTTTTTGAGAGGCGGAGCGGGGCCATGAACCTTTATCCTTCGATCCTGGAGCGGGCGAAGAAGAGAGAAGGTTCCTTGGTCGATTTTCTGGTCGACCTCGTGGCCATCCCCTCCCCGTCGGGCGGGGAAAAGGCGGTCACGGACCGCGTCGCCGGCGAGATGCGGCGCTTCGGCTTTGACGAGGTCCGCATCGACGGCCTGGGAAACGTCATCGGCCGCGTCGGCGGCGGCCCTCGCCTTATTGCCTTCGACGCCCATGTCGACACCGTCGAGGCGGGCGACCGGGCGCAGTGGTCTTTCGACCCGTTCCGGCCCCGCGTCGCCGAGGGCAAGGTCTGGGGCCGCGGCGCCGCCGACCAGAAGGGAGGTCTGGCCGCCATGGTCCATGCCGGCGGCCTCGTCCGCGAGATGGGGTTGGACCGCGGCTTGACCCTCCTTTTCATCGGAAGCGTCCAGGAGGAGGACTGCGAGGGGATGGCCTGGAAATATCTTATCGAAGAGGAAAAGATCCGGCCCGAGCTCGTCGTCCTCAGCGAGCCGACGAGCCTGAACATCTACCGCGGACACCGCGGCCGGATGGAAATCAAGGTCGAAGTCCGCGGCCGGAGCGCGCACGGCTCGGCGCCCGAGCGGGGCGACAACGCGGCCTATAAGGCCGCCTGCATCGCCCTCGAGATTGAGAAGCTGAATGAGAGGTTGGCCGTCGACGCCTTCCTCGGCAAGGGCACGGTCGCCGTGACCGAAATCGCGACCGGCTCTCCCTCGCTTTGCGCCGTTCCCGACGCGGCCCGGCTGCATCTCGACCGCCGCCTGACAGCGGGAGAGACGAAGGAGAGCGCCCTGGCCGAAGTCAGGGATGCGGCCGTCCGAGCCGGCATCCCCGATGTCCGGGTCTTCGTCCCCGAGTCCCGCGCGCCCTCGCATACCGGGAAGGTCGTCCCCTACGAAAAATATTTCCCCACCTGGGTCCTCGAAGAAGGCTCGTCCTGGTTGAGGCAGGCGGTTTCCGTCTACAAGGGACTCTTCGGCCGGGAACCGAAGGTCGACAAGTGGACGTTCAGCACCAACGGCGTCGGCATCATGCCCGTCTACGGAATCCCCTGCTTGGGATTCGGACCCGGCGACGAGCCGCAGGCCCACGCCGCCGACGAATGCTGCCCGGTTCAGGACCTCCCCCTCGCCGCGGCTTTTTACGCGGCCCTCGTCGCGAAGCTTTCGGAAAACGGCTGAATCCGGCCATGACCGTATTTCAATACCGCTGCAGCCGCTGCGGCCGGACCTATGGTCGGGACGAGGTCCGCTATCTCTGCCCCGAATGCGGCCGAGATTATGCCCCGGGGATGCCCCTCCGCGGCGTGCTCGAGGCGGAGTTCGACTACGCCCTCATCGCCCGGAGCTTCGACCGTTCCCGTCCCGATTGGGATTTGTTTTCGGCCGTGGAGCGCGAGCATTACCCCGCTTTCCCGGTCGGCGGCACGCCCTTTGCTCCGGCGCCTCGTCTGTGCGAGAGGCTGGGCTGGGCGAATCTCTGGGTCAAGAACGACGGCCAGAATCCCAGCGGCTCGCTCAAGGACCGGGCTTCCTTTCTTGTCGTCGCCGAAGCCGCGCGCCTCGGCGAAAAGACGGTCGTCGCCGCCTCGACCGGCAACGCCGCGAGCTCCCTGGCCGCGGTCTGCGCCGCCGCCGGCCGCCGGGCCGTCATCTTCGTTCCCCAGTCGGCGCCCCAAGCCAAGCTCGTCCAGATGCTTCTCTGCGGCGCCCGCGTCATCCGGATCAAAGGCTCCTACGACGATGCCTTCCGGCTGTCCCTGGAGTACACCCGGCGGCGCGGCGGCTTGAACCGCAACACCGCCTACCATCCCTTGACGATCGAGGGCAAGAAGACCGTCGGACTGGAGATTTTCGCCCAGAACGGGATGCGCGTTCCGGAGGCCATTCTCGTGCCCGTCGGAGACGGGGTCATCATCAGCGGCGTCTTCAAGGCTTTTCGCGACCTCCGGGCGGCGGGCCTTTGCGAGCGCCTGCCGCGGCTCGTGGCCGTCCAGGCCGAGTCCTCGGCCGCGATCCACGACTATATCGTCAGCGGGAGCTTCCGGCCGGCCTATTCGCCCACGACGGTTGCCGACTCGATCTCCGTCTCCGTGCCGAGCAATCCCGACCTGGCGCGCCGCGCCGTCCTGGAGAGCGGAGGATTCTCGCTCACGGTCGGCGACGAAAGGATCCTCGAAGCCCAATCTCTCCTCGCCCGCGAGGCGGGGATTTTCGCCGAGCCGGCCGCGGCGGCCGCCGCGGCGGCCCTCCTCGCCGACGAAGCCCGAGAGCGGCTGGACCGCGACGGACAGGTCGTTCTCCTGGTCACCGGCCACGGCCTGAAAGACGTCCGGACCCCCCTTTCGCGGTTGACGATTCCCGAGCCGATTCCGGCCGACATCGAGGCTCTTCCCCCGGAAACGGAGGAGGCTTGAGATGAAGGAAAAAGCCTGGAGAAACGACGCCGAGGCCAAGGTGACGGGCCGCGCCCGCTACACGGACGATCTCAAGATCGCGGGAATGCTCCACGCCGTCCCGGTCTATGGCGACGATGTCCACGCCAAGATTGTCGCCGTCGACACGGAGGCCGCGGCGAAGTCTAAAGGCGTCGTTCGGGTCGTTACGGCGCGGGACGTGCCCGGCGGCAACCGGGGAGGGCAGATCCTGAAGGACGTCCATGTCCTGGCCGACGATAAAATCCGCTATCACGGGGACGTCGCGGCCGTCGTCGTGGCCGTAACCAGGCCCCAGGCCGTCGCCGCCGCCCGGCGGGTGTGCGTTTTCGTCGAGCCTCTCCCGGAGATCCTCGACCCCGATGAGGCCCTGGCCCCGGGCGCGCCCCTGGTCCACGAGGAGCACGGCAC
>VGJF01000040.1 GCA_016867585.1 Candidatus Aminicenantota bacterium
CGGCCTCGTGGGCGAGCCCGGTCAGACGGTCCACGGGGTTGATCGTCCCGAGGGCGTTCGAGGCCCAGCCGAAGGCGACGAATTTCGGCTTCCGCTCGAGGGCCCGGGCGTAGCTTTCGAGGTCGAGCGTCCCGTCCTCGGGCCGAAAATCGATCCAGAGGACCTCGAGGCCCCGCTCTTCGGCCATGAGGAGCCAGGGGGCGATGTTGGCGTCGTGGTCGAGGCGGGTGACGGCCACGGCCTCGCCGGGGGCGAGGCGGGGGGCCAGGGCCCGGCTCAGATGGAAGGCCAGCGAGGTCATGTTCGGGCCGAAGACGATCTCCTCCGGTCGGGCCGCCCCCAGGAAGTCGGCCGCCGCTTCCCGGGCCTTGGCCAGGACGGCGTCGGAGGACCGGCTCGTCTTGAAGGCGCCGTGGTGATTGGCGTTGGTTTCGATGAGGTATTCGAGGATCCGGTCGAGGGCGTACTTGCAGACCTGGGTCCCGCCGGGGTTGTCGAGGAAAACGGCCTCGCCGGCGAGAGCGGGAAAGTGGCGTCGGATCTTCGCGGCGTCGACGGGCATGGCGTCACCTCATCGGCCGGGAATCCATGGCCCCGGTCACGGGCGGCGCGAGGCCCTTTTGTCCCGGCCCCGTTGAAGGAGGAAAGCCTCGAGATCGCGCTCGATCAGCCGGGCCGCCGATTCGTAGGCGCTGAGCCCCAGGCCGCTGGGGTCGTCGACCTCCCAGCCGTACAGTTTGTCCGACGGAATGTCCCTCATCTCGGAGAGCTTCAAGAAGACGGACGAGTCCATGGCGATGATGTAATCGAAATCGCGGACGGGATATTCGAGGACGTGGCGCGGCCGGTGGCCGCGGAGGTCTTCCCCGTAGAACTTCTTGACGACTTCGACGGCCTCCTCGAACGGCGGCCCGGAGGCGGGGGATATCCCGGCGCTCGCGGCCTCGACCTCGCCGGGATGACGGGTCCGGGCGATGACCTCCGCCAAGGGAGACCGGCAAAGGTTGGCCAGGCAGACGAAGAGGATCTTGGCCGGACGGTCGCTCTGTTCGGTCATGGAGGCCATTTTATACCATATTTTCCCTCCCGATCGAAGAGAGAGGCGGGCACGGGGTTTGGACATGGGCGGGGCTTTGTGTTATGGTAAAAAGACGGAGGGCCCATGACAAGCGCGAAGATCGTCCCCCTCTTTGTGGCCGCGGCCGTCGCCGCGGGGTGCGGCGTCCGGATGTCCCCCAGCCGGGACAGCTGGTATGCCCAGCATTACTTCATCATGCAGAAATTCGAGCAGGACGCCTACAAGGGGCTTTCGGCCGCCGGGCGCCTTGAATTCCAGAATTTCTTTTGGGCGTCCCGCTCCGGCCTCGTCAAGAAGGACTTCGCCGCCCGGATGGAGTATATCGCCCAGAATTTCAAGAAGGAAAACATGGCCCAGCCCTGGAATACGGACCGGGCCCGGGTTTACCTTCTCGCCGGGCCGCCGGCCTCGATCGACTACCGGCAGAACGACGCTTGGGGGATGACGGTCTCCCAGGGCGCAGGCCAAGGAGGCCAGGCCGGCGTCACGAGCGACCGTTCGGGAGAAGACATTCAGGCGACCTCTTTCGAGGTTTGGACTTATCCCTTTGGCCAGTATTTCGTCTACTATTCCTTCTCCTTCCAGCCCCCCAGCAAGTGGAAGACGGCCTCGATGGGCTCGAGCGGCGGCAGCCGGGTTTTCGGGCAGTTCGAGACCCAGAACAAGGTCGAATACTGGAGCCCGGAGGACGCCGAGGATTACAAGAAGAAGCTCGCGGCGCTCAAGGACATCAAGTAACCGCGCTTTTCTCGATAAACGTCCGTCGGGTTCTGGTTCGGCTCCCCCCATTCGGAATCTTTCCCTCCGATGATGCCTTCGGCCATGAATCAAGCTGGGCGCCCGATGTTCCAATCGAAAAGGAAGGGCGGGCGAGTGGGGGGCCCCCGTCCTCCATCGCAACCGTGGCTCGGAGGCGGAAGGTTGATATTGACAGGATGTCACCAGGCTGGATATAGTGGCCCTTGATTCGTCATTCGGACGCGCTTGCCTAGGAGGTCCTCATGCTTTCCCGTCTTCGCCCCCGTCTTTTCCCCCGGATCGTCGCCCTGGCCTCGATCGCCGTCCTGGCCGGTCTGGCCGGGCTCTTCGGCGCGAAAGATTCCGCCTCGCCCCGGGCCGAGCTCTGGCCCGAGGAGTTCGACGGCTGCACGAGCATCATGGTCGGCCGCCTGGCCTCGGCCGACGGCTCGGTCATGACCGCCCACACCTGCGACGGCAACTACCGCCAGTGGGTCAACATCGTCCCCCCCGGCAAGTTCAAGCCCGGCGAAAAGAACAGGATCTACTCGGGCAAGATGCACACGGAAACGCCGGTCGAGATGCGGGGCGTCCTCCAAACCGGAGAGATCCCCCAGGTCGAGGAGACCTTCGCCTTCATGAACACGGCCTACCCCTGCATGAACGAAGCCGGCCTGGCCATCGGCGAGACGACGATCGGCGGCCGCCGTGAGCTGTACAATCCGGAAGGGATGTTCATGATCGAGGAGATCGAGCGGATCATCCTCGAGCGGTGCCGGACGGCCCGGGAAGCCGTCAAGCTCGCCGGCGAGCTCATCAAGACCTACGGCTACGGCGACTACGGCGAGTGCATCACGATCGCCGACGCCAAGGAGGTCTGGCACTTCGAGGTCTTCGGCGAGGGGCCGCTCCAGAAAGGCGGCGTCTGGGCGGCCGTCCGGATCCCCGACGACCACGTCGGGATCTCGGCCAACATCCCCCGCATCTCCGAGCTCGACCTCAAGAATCCCGACCGGTACATGGCCTCGGAGAACGTCTTCCAGGTCGCCGAGGAGATGGGCTGGTACGACCCCAAGAAGGGCGAACCGTTCAAATTCTGGAAGGCCTACGGCGGCGGCCGGCCGTACGCGATCCGGGAGTTCTATGTCCTCAGCACCCTGGCCCCCTCGCTGGGACTGACGATGGACCTCCCCGAGCTTCCGTTCTCGGTCAAGCCCGACCGGAAGCTCTCGATCAGGGATGTCCTCCGCTTTTACCGCGAAACCTACGCCGGGACGGAGCATGACCCGACCAGGAACCTCCTCGTTCCCCCGAGGCCCCAGCGCGGCCGGCCGGGCGAGCCGCCGCCGGCTCAGACGACCCCGCCCGAGATGGTCAAGAGCCCCCTGGCCGCCCCCTGGATGTCGGCCGACTTCGTCCAGCTCGTCAACACCCTCAAGCCGGGCACGATCCAGCCGACCCGGGCGATCGCCATCAGCGGCTGCGCCTACGCCACGGTCCTCCAGTGCCGGCCGAACCTGCCCCCGGAGGTCGGGACCGTCTGCTGGTTCGCCTTCGACAACCCCGGCTTGAGCGTCCGGATCCCCGTCTTCGCCGGGGTCACCGAGCTCCCTCCGTCCTTCGCCGTCTGCGGGCAGTGGCGCTACCGGATGGATTCGGCGGCCTGGATGTTCCGCCGGACGAATCGTTTGGCGACCGTCAAGTGGGGCCAGGCCCAGAAGGTCATGGAAGAGACCGTCCGCGAGTTCGAAGAGAAGGCCCTCCTCGATCTCCCGGTCGTCGAAAAGACCTACCTCGAGCTTCTCAAGAGCCGGACGCCGGAGAAGAATCCCTTCAGCCCGGCCCAGTACCTGACCAAGTTCACGACCGACTTCGCCCATGCGGCGATGAGCAAATCCGTCGAACTCGGCGACCGGTTCATGTTCCTCCTCCGCGGCGGGCTGTAGCCGGCTCGGGCGTTTCAACCGCACGGCCGAAAGGAGACGGGCGGATGGCGAAGTTCGAAGGCATCCTCTGGGCGGGCCGCCAAATGCGGTACGGCTTGAAGGACAAGGCCTATGAGCTCCTCGACGGCGAGGCCCGGGTCTCCGCCGTTTCGCGCTCCGTCCATTACGCGCTCTTTCTGGCTTTCGAGGGGATCCGGTTTTTCTGCCGCCGAAAAGCCGGCGGGGGGCTGGAGGTCGTCTTCCTGAATTGGCACCGGAACCTCGAGCGGTTCCGGCGGGGGATGATGTTCAACCTCGAGGCGGGGGAGGCCGCCCTCGTTCCCGACGCCGAGGAAATGGAGGAAATTTTCGTCGGCCGCTATTTTCGCGAACCCGTCCTGCGGGAGTTTTTCGAGGCGATGGCCGACCTGGGGGCGCAGGGGTATCTCCGGCCCTTCACCGTGGATGAAGAGCAGTCCATCGGGGTGACGTTTCCCGGCCGGCCGGCCGTCCGGGCCGTCGTCGCCCGCTATGACCGCTATCTCGGCGAGCCTTTCTGCGGCGTCGTCGTCCCCGGCCTCGTCCGGGCCGTGGCGGCCAATGCCATGGGCTGCCTCAAGCTCGGAGTGAACTACCTCGTCAGCGTCAAGGCCGTCGAAGAGGCCCGGAAAACATGCCCCGAGTCGGCCGCGGCCCTTTTCCTCGACGACCAGGTCCATCGGCCGGTCGAGGAGCGCCATGTCACCGAGTGGGATTCCTCCTGCTGCCTCTTCGCCCTCCGTGACGGGACCGTCGTCAAGATCCCGGAAAGCCCGCTCATCCTGCCCTCGGTGACCATCCAGGGGATCGCGGCCGTCTTGAAGGCCTGGGGCGTTCCCGTCGAGGAGCGCCGCCTGACCTACGGCGAGCTTGTCGGGCGGGTCCGGTCCGGCGACCTCGCGGCCGTCTGCAGCATCGGCACGGCCGGCATTCTCAACCGCTGTCAAAAGCTCGTCCTGGTCGACGGAAAGGGCGGGACGCTGGCCGTCCATCATCCCGACGACAAACATCCCCTTTACGCCAAGCTGGCCGAGGCCCGGGCGTATTACTGGGATGTTTACCGGGGCCGGGTTCCTCCCGTCGAGGGAATGACTCTCTATCGCTACGGGCTCTGACCCCCCTCAGTACCGCCAGCTCGTCAAATCGGCGCCCAGGGGGGCCGTCTTCCTCATCCTTTCCGCGGCTTTGGGGATGTACATCTGGTGGTAGCGGAGCCGGGAGAGGGCGTTGGGCCGGGTGTGGTCGCCGTTCCAGCAGTGCTCCGCCCGGTCGCCGTAGTCCACGTCGCCGGCATAATAGGGATCCTTGGTGCTTTCGAGGAAAGCCTCGACGAGATAGACGGCGTTGTTGAGGTAATAGTTGTCCATGTCGCCGACGTAGATGTGGATCTTTCCCTGGAGCTTCGGGCCGAGCGTTTTCCAGTCGCGCTGGAGGATATAGCCCAGATCGTAGTTCTCCTTCCAGTATTGGGCCACGGCGGGATCGATTTCGCCCGTCTCCCGGTTCCAGATCGGCTTGGGGTATCCGTCCTCGCCGACGGGGCTGTAGACGGCCTGCCAAATGTCCCACTGCTCTCCCGACCGTCCCCGGCTGGCGATGGCCGATTCTCGGTCGTTGGCTTGCTTGAGGGTCGTTCCGACCTCGCCCAGCCAGTTCCGAAGTCCCGGCCGCGGGGTCTTTTTCCACGGCCCGTCGGCATGGTAGGCGTTCTTGTGCTCGTAGATGTTGACGATCGTGTAGGCCCGGAAATCGATGGGATCGGGGCAGGCGGCCACGCAGCCGTTGAATTCGTCGGGGTAGAAGACCTGGGCGGCCAGGGCTTCCCATCCCCCCGTCGACCCGCCGTACATGAACCTCGCCCAGCCCTTCCCGAGGCCGCGGTATTTTGTCTCGATGTAGGGGATGAGCTCCTGGACGATGGCGTCTCCGTAGGGGCCGAGGTTGGCGGAGTTCACGGCGTAGGAGTCGTCGTAGTAAGGGTTGGCGTGCTGAATCTCCATGAGGATGACCCGGGGGAAATTCGGACCCGTCCAGTCCTTGTAGAACCGGTAGGCGTATTCCTGCTGGATGCGGTTGTACCCCTCGAGGCGGAAGCGTTCGCTGTAGTCGGGCTCGAGGTCGGGGTCGGGAGGCTCGGTCCGGAAGCCCGAAAACGTATAGGGGAAATGGCCGTGGTTGACGATCAGCGGATAGCGGGCGTCGGGATGCTCGTCGAACCCTTCGGGGAGGAGAAGGCAGGCGCCGAGAAACATCGGCGTCCCCCAGAATTCGGTCAGGAGCCGGCTCTGGATGCGCTCGTGGCGGATGTATTTCGTGTCCTGGGGCGGCGGGATGGGGGGGATTTCCTGGTCGAGGGAGATCCGGATCGTCTCGGCGGAGGCCGGGTCGATCTTCATCTTGGCCGGGGCGCTGTAGAGGTTGCCGGGCTTGGCGTTCCAGCGCTGCCCCTCGCCCTTGTCGGGAGGGAGCTTGACGACATGGCCGTCCGACCGGCGGAACGTCTCGTACCGGTTGAGGAGGGCCTGGACGTAATACTCTCCGGCCGGGATCTCGGCGAGGCTCCGGAGGGGATAGCCGAAGGCCGAGGCGTCGACGACGGCTTCCCGGCCCGGGGCGAGCTGGTCGACGTCCACGCCGAAGATGAGCTGAGTTTTTGCCCCGTCGCTGATTTGGCGGCGCGGCTCGGACGAGCCGTCGTTCGAGATCATGAGGAGGACGCGGCCGTCGAGGGGGGCGGCGCTTTTGGCCTCGGGGAACGAGACGGCGAACTTCAGCTTGGCTTCCGGCGGGCCGCTTTTCGGCCCGCAGGCCGGCGCGGCGACGAGAAACGCGGCGCAGAGCGAGGCGACGACGAACGTCCAAGGGCTGCGGCGGCGCGCGGGCTGACTCATGGATGCTCCTCCTTGTCCGAGACGGGTTCATTAAACACGCAGGCCTTCCGGATGTCAATCGGTTGCCGCCGGGGCGGCGATTCGGGTAGAATCCCGTCTCGGAAAAGGAGGTCGCGTCGATGAGAACATGGGCGGTCGTCATCTTGGCCGCGGCGGCCGCGATCGCGGAAGGGAATAATCCCGTGGTCGTCGTCAAGACGGAAGTCGGGGAGTTCACGGTCGAGGTTTACGCCGACGAGGCCCCCCTCACCGCGGCGAATTTCATGAAATACGTCGAGGCGGGGCTCTACGACGGGACGGTCTTTCACCGGAGCGTGACCCCGGACAGTCCGCGGAACCGGCCGGTCCAAATCGAGGTCATCCAGGGCGGCCAGGTCGCCGGGGAAAAGTCTTTTCCGGCGATTGCCCTCGAGCGGACGAGCGCGACCGGCGTCAAGCACGTCGACGGGGCGATTTCCATGGCCCGGGGCGGCCCCGACACGGCGACTTCGAGCTTCTTCATTTGCGTGGGGGACCAGCCTGAGCTCGATTTCGGCGGCAAGAGAAATCCGGACGGTCAGGGGTTCGCCGCCTTCGGCCGCGTCGTCGCCGGGATGGACGTCGTCCGGAGAATCCACCGGTCGCCCGTCAACGAAGCCGAGCAGCTCACGCCCCCGGTCAAGATCCTCTCCATCACCCGTTATGGATCGCTTT
Source organism: Candidatus Aminicenantota bacterium (assembly GCA_016867585.1). Classification (GTDB taxonomy): domain Bacteria; phylum Acidobacteriota; class Aminicenantia; order Aminicenantales; family UBA4085; genus JAAZPG01. Next base: position 7,365 of record VGJF01000040.1, read on the forward strand.
GACCTGGACATCGGACATGTTCTTTTTGGGAAAACGATCTTGGCGCGGCCGTGTCCCCCGGAGCGGAGAGGGACCCTCGTCAGGGTGACGCAGCGAGGGAGAGGCGGCCGCGCCATGCGAGTGCGACGTAAGAACGGGAAAATGCCGAACGGTCAGGGACTGGCCGTTTGACTTCGCCCCGGCCGCCGTGTTTGAATCGGCGGGATGAAAGGATGGCCCCGATGAACGCTCGATGGCGCCGCAAGATCCTCCTCCTCATGGCCGTCGCGGCTTGCGCCTTCGCCCTCCCGGAAATGATCCGGGCCCAGAGGACGGGCTATTCGGGGGAGGAATTCGTCCGCCGCCGCCAGGCTCTCTCCGGCCGGCTCCAGGAGGGGATGGTCATCCTCTTCGGGGCGGACACGGCGACGCCCGGAGCCCATACCCGCCAGGACAACGATTTCTACTACCTGACCGGCGTCGAGGACCTGGGCGCGGTCCTGGTCATGAACGCCAAGTCGGGCGAGGCGAACCTCTTCCTTCCGAGGCAGACGCCCCGCGAGGAGATGATGGGCGGAGCCAACCTCCTCAAGGACGGGACGGCGAAGGCGCGCTTGGGATTCGCCGACATCCACGAGGTCTCCTTCTTCGACGAGTTCATCGCCCGCAACGCCCGGGCCTTCGCCGCGACTTGGGTCCGGCTCCAGCCGGGCGACACGGTCGACAACGCCCGGAGCGAGGTCCTCATTTTCGAGGGGCGGAAAAACCGTCTCCATTACAACGACCAGATCTCCCGCGACGCCTACCGCCTCCAGAAGCTCCGGGAGAGGTTTCCCGGCTTCGCCTGGAAGGACGTCACCCCTCATCTCGACGCCCTGCGGATGATCAAGAGCGCCGAGGAGATCGCCGTCCTCCGCCGGAACGGCAAGCTTTCGGCCGAGGCCGTCCGACAGGCCATGCTGGCCACGAAACCCGGCGTGTTTGAATACGAAATCGAGGCGGCGGCGATGCACGTCATCCTCAAGGGTGGGGCGAAGGGAGCGGCCTATCCGCCGATCGTCGGCTCGGGGCCCAACACCTGCATCCAGCACTATGACCGGAACGACCGGCAGGCCCTGGCCGGCGAGCTCGTCCTCATGGACTTCGGGGCCGACCTCGACCACCTGACGATGGACATCACCCGGACCTGGCCGGTCTCCGGGACGTTCACGCCGGAGCAAAGGGAGGTCTACGAGATCGTCCTGACGGTCGAAAAGGCCTGCCTCGAGGCCTACCGGCCGGGGGTGACCGCCGATGAGGTCCGAAAGCATGTCGCCGAGGCCTTGAAGGCGAAGGGCCTGGACGGGCGCGGCCAGCGGGGCGGCATCGGCCACATGGTCGGCATGTCCGTCCACGACGTGACGGCGCCTTACGCGAAGCTCGAGGAAGGGATGGTCTTCGCCATCGAGCCGGCCCTCTATTATCCCGAGAAGGCGATCGGCATCCGGATCGAGGACACCGTCCTCATCACGAAGGACGGCTGCGAAGTCCTGACGAAAGACGTCCCCAAGGAGATCGCCGAGATCGAGGCCCTGTTAAAGCGGAAATGAGCCTCCCAAGCGTTCTTTGGGTGTTTCTTCGCAAAGAGTTAGTCATACGGAGAAAAAGATGAACAAGACCATCGGGGCGGCTTCGGCCGTCCTTCTCCTGGCCGGTCTCGTTTTCGGGCGGACGGCCGGGCAAACGGATTCGTCCGTGAAGCCGGCGGGCGAGCCCGACCGGGTGACGGTCCAGCACATCCTCATCGCCTTCAAAGGGTCGATCCCCGACGAGAAGGTGACCCGCTCGCAGGCCGAGGCCAAGGCCCTGGCCGAACAGCTTTTCGAACGGGCGAAGAAGGGCGAGGATTTCAAGACGCTGGTCCAGAAATACACCGACGACCGGTACCCCGGAATCTACAAGATGGCCAACTTCGGCCTCGAGCCCGTCCAGAGCCCGCCCAGCCGGCGCGAGTACGCCCGGGCGAAGATGGTCAAGGGCTTCGGCGACGTCGGCTTCAAGCTGAAGGCCGGCGAAGTCGGGCTGGCCGTTTATGATCCCGCCGCTTCCAAGTACGGCTGGCACATCATCAAGCGGATCGACTGAGCCCCGGCCGCCGCCCCGATCAGAATTCGACGAGGTCGCTTAGGGCCCCGCTCATCGAGCGGGTCCGGATGCCGAATTTCCTCTTGACGGAGACGTCGGCATAGGTCAATGTCAAGGTGAAGGTCGAGTTGGACACGGTCTGGAGAAGCGTCCAGCTCCCGCTTCCCGTTTTGACATAAATGTCGTAGCCCGAAAGGAAGGCGTCGGCGTTCTCGGGGTTTCGGTCCCAGCTCAGGTCGTAGCGGACTTGAGGCCGGCTCCGGAGGCCTTGGAGGGAGATGTTCGCCCGCGCGTTTGTCGGCGGCAGGTAGTTCTTGGGGGTGATGGGGTAGAGCGTGCTCAGCCAGACTTCCTGCTGCGGGGTCGTGTCGTGGGCCGCCCAGATGACGGCCACGTTGCCGAAGCCGTCGGCCGAGATGCCGGGAAGCTTGGGAAATCCGAACGACTTCGGAAAGTTGTACAGCGTAGACCAGGCCCCTCCCCTCTTGGTCGTGTAGAGGATCCCCGATCCCCAATCTCCCGGCCCGTCCTGGATGGCGACGTGGGGCCTGTCGTCGCTGTCCATGGCGATCCGGGGAAAATGCATCAGGCCCGAGGGAGTGATGACTTCCGTCGGGTTGACTCTTTCGTCCACCGTGCACATGACGATCTCGATCTCCCAGTGCGCCCCCACGGATCTCTGGAACTCGTGCATCCAGACGACGCGGGGCATGTTGTCTTTTCCGAAGGCGAAGTGGGGGACGGCCTGGCTCTGGCCGGCGGCCGCGTTCACGTCGGCGAGAGCCCTCCAGGCCGTGTCCTTCGTCCTCCGGCTGTACCAGGTCTTGTAGTTGTCGTCGTCGCCTTTTTCGATCCACATGACCCAGATCGTGTCATCCGCGGCGGCGGCGATGTAGCCGTGCTGCGACCTCGCTCCGGGGTGGTTCAGGCGATAGGAAGAATCCCAGAAACCATTGATCCTGGACCGGACCCAGGCGTCGCCGGTGTAGTAGAAGACGTAGACGTTTCCGAAGCTGTCGACGGCGACGGACGGCTCGTCGGCCCGGTCTTCCCAGTCGCTGCTGACGCGCTCGGCCGGGAGCCACGTCCTCGAGACCGGGTCGAAGATGCGGCACCAGATGTCCTTTTGCGAATCCCAGACCGCGGCGATCACGCCCTTGCTGTTGACCGCGATGTTGGGCCTTTCGGCATGGACATCCGGCGAGTCCTTGAGCTTGAAGGGGGTCGAAAAGGCCTTTCCGTCGTAGGAGACGTAGAGGATGTCCGAGCCGCTGCGGCCGATGTAAGCTTCCTGCCAGATGATGTGGAGCACGGAATCCGGCCCGAAGGCGCACTGGGCCCAGCGGGAGTCGTGGATCGAGTTGGAGACGTTGATGGGATAGCTCATCGTCTGTCCCCGGCCGGCTCCGGCCAGGATGAACAACATGGCGCTCAGGGCCATTGCCTTTCTCATGGACGACACCTCTCCTCTGCGGGGTTTCGTCCCGACCCATGGTCGGGGGGAAAAAGCGGCGGTCAACAAGACATTTTCCCCGAGTCCGGAATGTTTGTCAAGAAAAACCGGTCGCGACCCGGTTCGGACGGCTCAGCGCCAGTCCGGAAAAAGGTCCCTTCTCGAGCTTTCGAAGAGCGGCTCCACGGCTCCGGTCTCGACGCTGACTAGGAGGAGCGACCACCGGCCCTCGGTGGGATAATGGTCCGTGCTCGAGCAGAAGACGATCCATTTCCCGTCGGGCGACCAGGACGGGAAATAATCGTAGGTTTCGTCGCGGACGGTCAGGCGGACCTGTCCGCTTCCGTCGCGGTCGGCCAGCCAGATGTCCCCCTTGCCGTCGGCGGCCGAGGAAACGAACGCGATCTTTCGGCCGTCCTTCGAGAAGCAGGGGCGGCAGGCCTTGCCCCCTTCGGTCACGAAGCTCGCCCGGCCGGTCTCGAAATTGTAGAGGGCGACGTCCCAGCCGGCCAGCCGCTTGCCGGTGAAACCGAAAACGGGATCGGCGGGGGAGAAGTGGGGGGTGGTCAGCTTTTCCCGGGACTGCGGGAGGAACCTCCCCGTCCGCCGGGTCTCGATGTCGATGGCCATGGCCGTGTGGTCCCGCCCGAAGGCCCGGTCTTTCTCGACGGTGTAGGCGATCCGCTTTCCGTCGGGAAACCAGCCCAGGCCGGCATAGGAGATGTCGCTTCCGGCGTTCTCGGTCAAGGCCGTCTGCCCTGAGCCGTCGGCCTCCATGAGATGGACCTCGTACTGGCCTCCGGGGTTGGCCCAGTAGGCGATCTTCGTTCCGTCCGGGGACCAGCGCGGGAACTCGTCCTGCCAGGCATTGTCGGTCAATTTCCGGACGCCCTCCGCGGTCAAGAGGTAGATTTCGTTGTCGCCGTCGAGGTCGGATTGAAAGACGATCTCCCCCTTGAAAGCCGTCAGCGGCCGCAGGGTCTCGTGGGGAATGGCTTGACCGACGGAGGCGGGATTTCTTTCCTTTCTCCCGCACTCGACGAACAAGGCCGTGAGGCCGAAAACGGCCAGAAGGGCGGCGGCTTTTCTCATGGCGTCTTCTCCTTATATCCGGCGGCCGGGCCGTCCCCCGCGGGCGCGGGATTCAGGTCCGGCCCGGGATCCCTTGGGCGAACAGGCGCGGCGCGCAGGCCAAGGCCGCCGCGTAGGCTCCCAATCCCAGCAGGAAGGCGGCGCTGAAGCCCCAGCTCAGGCTGACGAGAAGGCAGAACACCGAGCCGAAGACGGTGAAAATCGAGTTGATCCCCCAGGCCCAGGGGATGATGATCCCCAAATCCCGCGCCTTGAGCATCCGGATTCCGGACGGAAACGGGATGCCCATCAGGAGGCCGAGGGGGGCGATGAGGAGGACGGCCGAGAGGATCCGGAGCGGACGGCCGAAGGGCATGAGGATCTTCAAGATTCCATCCAGGCCGAAAAGGAGCAGGGCGCCCGCCCCGATGACGGCCAGAAGGATCGTCAGGATGAACCTCCGGGTCGCTTCCCGTTTCCCGGCCAGCAGGCTGCCGAGGCCGGAAAAAACGAGCAGGGCGAACAGGGTCACGGCCAGGGCATAGGCCGCCCCGCCCAGGAAATAGTTGAACTTTTGGATGAGGACGATCTCGATGAGGATGTAGCCCAGTCCCAAGGCGGCGAAATAGAGGAGCGGGAACAGCCGGTTCTTCGCCCCGCGGAGGCCGTGGGAGGCCAAGGGCGCTCCGATGACGAGGAGGCCAAGCAGCGTCACCTGGATCAGGCTGAAGAGGAGGATCTTCAATCCCAGGGGGGGAAGCCGGTAGTAGACCCATTCCGGCGTTTTCTCCTTGAAGAGGTTCTTCCATTTGTAGTACTGGAAGAAGAACGGGGCGTCGTCGGTCGCCGGATCGATCCGGTAGGGGTAATTCGCCAGATACGCCTTCTCCTCCGCGGGAGGCAGACGGAGATAGTCGTCGATCGGGTTGTCCCGCGGCTCCCCGGGGAGATACATGAAATCGTACTCCATGCGTCTCGCCCAGGCCCCGACGTTCGCGACCTCCGCGTCCTCGAAGGGGGTGTTCTTGATCATCGTGTTGGCCCAAGTCTTGCCCTTGACGATCAGGAAATGCCTCCAGGACTCGGCCGCTCCGGACCGCCTCAAAGCCTCCTTCATCGTCGTCACGAGCTTGAACGTCTCCCGAGGAGGGTCGAAGTAGACCCGGGTCACGGAAATGACCCCGTTGTCGTTGAGCCGGGCCAGCATGTCCCTCATCGCCTCGACGGTGAAGATGTAGTTTTCGGACATGGCGTAGGACCCCGACGACAGGGCCGGGTAATCGTCCAGGCCGCTCGTCGTGATGACGTCGACCTTGCCCCGGAAGCGGCTGAAGTAATGCCGGCCCTCCCAGGGCACGAGATGGACCTTGTCCTTCAGGTTTCCGGAATAGCCGTCATAGCGGGACTTCAAAAGTTCGACTTTGGCCGGATTCAGTTCGAGGCCGACGACTCTTGTCAGGTTGTGGTGCAGGGCGATCAGGGCGTCGATCCCTCCCCCCAGCCCGATGACGACCGCGGACCGGTAAGAGCGGAGATAGTACGGGGCGGCCATCAGATAACCCGAGAGAAACTCGGTGCCGGACAGAGGGCGGTCGACTTTCATGATCCCCGAGGACAGGATGCCGTCCTTGAAGATGTACCTCAACTCGCAGTCCTGGGACTGGAAGACGGGGCTGATCTCCCCCCCGAAGCCCCAGACGTTCTGGCGGAGGCTCCGGGTGACGTCCATCCTCTCGATGATGTTCCACTTGGAATATTCGATGTCGGTCTTCGCCTCCCAGGGCGGGGCGTAATTGAACAGGGTTTTCGAGGGCGGGGGATGAACGAGCAGCGGCCGGTCGACGGCGATCCGATAAGAGAAATAGAGGACCGGGACAAGCGCGGCCAAGGCGGCGATTCTGACCTTCGGGAGGAAGAAGGAGGAGGCGAGGATGAAGAGGAGGCCCGCCCCGGCCAGACCGTGAAGAATGAGCGGAGCGGAGAGATAATTGAACAGGAGGACCGTGCCCAGGCTTCCCAGGCCGGCCCCGACGAGGTCGGCGAAATAGAGGGAATTCGCTTTCTCGGCATGGAGGCTGAACAGGGCGCTGAGGACGAGCCCCGCGAAATAGAACGGCAGGGCCATGGCCAGGTAGAAAAAGAGGAGGGCGATCTGGTTCGTCCAGTCGGCGTCCCAGGAGAGGGGAAAAAAATTGATCTTGATGATCAGGTAGAAGGTGAACAGGATCGAGACCAGGAAGAGGAGGAAATTCCGGCCGAGGAACCCCTCGTCGAGCCGTCCCTTCTTGAGCTTGAGGCTGACGGCCGCCCCGGCCGCCCCGAAGCCGAGAAGGGCGATGCTGATGATCATCGAGGTGAAATGATAATAGGTCAGAACGGAGAAGATCCGGACATAGCAGATTTCCAGGGACAAGGCGGAAAACGCCGTTAGAAAAATCAGCCCGAAGAGAATCCGCGGGCTTTTTCGCCCGTTATTCGTTTCCATGGCCGGGTCGCTCCTGGAGGACGATGAAGCGGGAACAACCTTAACAACCGGTCCGCCATTAGTCAAGCGGCCCCGGCGGAAGGAGACGGCGGACGCGGGCCGGTCCCCGCCTTATCGTCCGGCGGCCTGGATGGGGTCGGGACGGACCGAGACCTTTCCGGCGTAAGTTTTTCCGTTGACCGTCAGCTTGAGCGAATAGACCCCCGGCTCGGCGATCGGCCCTCCGCCGAAGCCGGCCCGGCCGCCGAACTGGGCCGCGCCCCGCTGGCCGCCCATCGCCCCGAACATCCCCCGGCCGATGACCGGCAGGACGGTCCCCTGGATTTCCTGGACCTTGCGGTAGTAGCCGCCGAAAGCCTCGAGCTCTTTCAGGGCGCTCTCGAGGGTCGCTCTCTGTTCGGGGGAAAGGTCCGTCCGTTTAAGGGCTTCTGCGATCTGCTTCTTGAGGTTTCCGGCCGTGTTTTGGACCGAGATCGGAGGCGGGTCGAAGGCGAAATCCCAGGCGATCCGGCCGATCCCCGCCTCGGCCCGGTCGAGGAGATATGTCGTCTTGAGCTGGCCGGTGATGTCCGAGATTTCCAGGGTCGCCGGCTTTTCGGGCTTGTCCTTGAGGTAATAATGGAGCAGGGCCCCCATCGGCGGGTTTTCGCCGCGGAAAAAGAGGTCGCCGCGGCCGTAGCCTCCGCGGGCCTGGCGAATCCAGCGCGTCCCGGCTTTGCCCGGCTCGAACAGGGCCGCTTCCTGGGCGGCGACGGCCTCGGTTGCCTGGCGCAGCCCGCTGATGTCGTCCATGATCCAGATTCCCCGGCCGTGGGTTCCGGCGATCAGGTCGTTGTCCCGGGGGTGGATGAGGAGGTCGTGGACGGGGACGGTCGGGAGGTTGAGCTGGAGGCTCGTCCATCTCCGGCCCGCGTCGCGGCTGACGAAGACGCCGTATTCCGTGCCGAGGAAGAGGAGGTTCTTGTTCTTGAGGTCCTCCCGGATGACGTAGACGGGATGGCGGCCGGGGATCCCGGCCGAGATCGCCGCCCAGGTCTTGCCGAAGTCCGTCGTCTTGAAGACATAGGGGCGGAAGTCGTCGCTCCGGTGGCCTTCGAAGGTCGCATAGCAGGTCCCCTCGTCGAAGCGGGAGGCTTCGACCCGGCTGCACCAGGTCCCGGCCGGAACGTCCTTGATGTTTGGACGGACGTTCGTCCAGGACCCTCCGCCGTTGCGGGTGACCTGGACAAGGCCGTCGTCGGTCCCGACCCAGACGAGACCCGGCCGGAGGGGCGATTCGGAGATCGTGACGATCGTGCAGTGCATTTCCGCCCCGGTCACGTCGGGAGTGATTCCGCCGGTCGGCTTTTCGGGGGCGTATTTGCTCTTGTCGTTCGTCGTCAGGTCGGGGCTGAGGATCATCCAGCGGTCGCCCCGGTCGACGGACTTGAAGAGGTGCTGGCTCCCGGAGAAAAGGGTCGAGGAGTTGTGAGGGGAGAGGATGATCGGGGTGCTCCAGTTGAAGCGGAGCGGAGTCGGGCCGCGGCCGGCGAATTGGGCTTGAGCCTGAACCTTGGCCGCCGGCGCCGACGGCGGCTGCCCGCCCCCCGGGGCGCCCGCCGCGGGCTGGTCTTTCGCCGCCGGCGGGTCGGGGTAGAAATCCTTGTAGTTGAGGATGTTGGCCGGGGTGGGCCGGATGCTCCGGCTTTCCCGCGTCTCGACGTTCACCCGCTGCATCGCCCCGCCCTGGCTTTCGGAGTAGACGATCCGCCAGTCCGTCGGGTCGTTCTGGGTGTGGAAGCCGTCGCCCCCGGTGAGATTGAACCAGAAATCGGTCAGGATCGCCCCCTCCCGGCTCATGGAGGAGCCGCCCCAGGTCCCGTTGTCCTGCAGGCCGCCGTAGACCCAGTACGGATCGCGCATGTCGGCGCTGACGGCATAGAACTGGGACAGGCAGAGGTTGTCGTAGAAAATCCAGCTCCGGCCGTGGTCGTGGGAGAGCGAAGCCCCGCCGTCCTGGCCGACGTACATCCGGTTCTTGTTCGTCGGATCGAGCCACATGGCGTGGAAGTCGGGATGGAGGCCGCCGATCTGGGTGAACGTCTTTCCCCCGTCGCTCGAGAAATTGAAGTTCGTCGTCAGGAAGTAGATCCACTTGTCCTCGACGGGGTTGATCCAGATGTGGCTGTAGTAGAACGGGCGGTTGTTCATCCGGTTCATGAAGGTCCAGCTTCGACCGCCGTCCTCGGAGCGATAGATCCCGGTCCCGAGCCTGGTCATGTCCTCGTAATCGGGGTTGGGTTTCGTCTGCCCGCCTTCGACGAGCGTCGGGCGCGGCTGGTAACCGTGCTCGACGACGGCCGCGAGAATCTCGGGATTCGACCGGGAAATGGCCAGGCCGATCCGCCCGAGGTCGCCCGTCGGGAGGCCGCTCGTGAGCTTGGCCCATGTTCTCCCGCCGTCGGTTGTCTTGAAAATCCCGCCGTTCGGGCCGCCGGAGTCGAACCTCCACGGCCGGCGGAGACGCTGCCAGAACGAGACATAGAGGATCTCGGTGTCGGTG
>VGJF01000041.1 GCA_016867585.1 Candidatus Aminicenantota bacterium
CTCGATGATCTATCAGGAACTCACTCTCGCCCCTCATCTCACGGTCGAGGAGAACATCCTTCTCGGAAGGGAAGAGCATCGGGCCGGATTTCTCCGCCGCCGCGAAGCCCGTCGGCGCATCGCCGAGGCCCTGGCCTTTCTCGGGCACCCCGAAATCGCCCTCGACGCGCCCATCCGAAGGCTGTCCGTCGGAGCCCGTCAGGTCGTCGAGATCTGCCGGGCGATCCTGGACCGCTCCCGGGTCCTCGTCATGGACGAGCCGACGAGCAGCCTGACCCAAGAGGACACGGAAAGGCTTTTCCGGCTCATACGGAAGCTTCGCGGCGAAGGGGTCGGCGTGATCTACATCAGTCACTTCCTCGAGGAAGTCCGGGTCGTGGCCGACCGTTACACGGTCCTTCGCGACGGCCGCCGCCGGGGATCGGGGGCGATCGCCGAGACCTCCCTGGACGACCTGATCCAACTCATGGTCGGCCGTAAGATGACCGATCTATTCCCCCGCCAAAACCGCGCTCCGGGCGAGCCGCTCCTGTCGGTCGATGGGCTGAAGAGTGCGAGGATGGCCGAATCCGTGGGCTTCCTCCTGCGCCGGGGAGAGATTCTGGGCTTGGCCGGACTCGTCGGGTCCGGCCGGACGGAGACGCTGCGGGCGCTCTTCGGCCTCGACCGGGCGGAGCGGGGAAGAGTCGCGGTCCGCGGGAAATCGAGCCGGACCGGGACTCCCTGGCGGAGGATCGCCCAAGGGATGGGGATGCTGAGCGAAGACCGGCAGGGGGAAGGTCTGGCCTTGGGGGGGTCCCTAACCGACAACATCACCCTGAGCCGTCTCGGCCCTTATCGGCGGCGTCCTTTCCTGAGCCGGCGCCGCCGGAGCCGGGAGGCCGCCCGGTGGGTCGAGGCCTTGAAGATCAAAGCCCGCGGACCGGACCAGCCGGCGGCCCAGCTTTCCGGCGGCAATCAGCAGAAGGTCGTCCTGGCCCGCCTCCTCCACCAAGACGCCGACATCCTCCTCCTCGACGAGCCGACCCGGGGCATCGATGTCCGGAGCAAGTCCCAGATTTACGGCTGGATCGCCGAGCTGGCCGCCCGGGGCAAGGCGATCCTTTTCGTCAGCTCCTATTTCCCCGAGCTTCTCGGAGTCTGCGACCGGATCGCCGTCTTCCACCGCGGCCGGCTCGTCGCCGTCCGCCCGGCGGCCGAATGGACGGACGAAGGCCTGATGGCGGCCTCGATGACCGGAAAGGGTTGAAGGCATGGGCGCACGGAAAACATCGATCTCCTTTCTGAACCTCGTCGCCCCCTTTCTCGGCCTCCTCCTCGTCCTGGCCCTCTTTTCCGCCCTGCCTGAAGTCCAGTCCCGCTTTTTGCGATGGGCGAACCTCAAGTCCGTGGCCACCCAATCGGTCATCGTCGCCCTCGGAGCCCTGGGGATGACGCTCGTCATCATCAGCGGGGGGATCGACCTCTCGGCGGCCTCGACGATCGCCCTCTCCAGCGTCATCGTCGCCTACGCCATCAACGCCGGAGCGGCGCCGGCCGCGGCCGTCGGCTTGGGCGTCTTGACCGGGGGGGCGGTCGGGTTCGTGAACGGGACCCTCATCACCCGGCTGCGCCTCGTCCCCTTCATCATCACCCTGGGGATGATGGGGATCGCCCGCGGCCTGGCCAAATGGATCGCCAACAACCAGAAGATCGACGCCCCCTTGACCTGGGCGAACGAGCTCATGGCCAAATCGCCCCATCCCTCTTGGCTCGTCGCCGCCCCCGGCGTTTGGCTGATGGTCCTCTTGGCCGTGGCCATGGCCGTCGTCCTCCGCTACACCGTCTTCGGAAGGCACGTCTTTGCCGTCGGCTCGAACGAAGCCGCGGCCCGTCTCTGCGGGGTCCGGACGAGCCGGGTCAAAGTCGCCGTCTATGCCCTTTCCGGGCTGTTCTGCGGCCTGGCCGGGGTCATGGAGTTTTCCCGCCTGACGGTCGGAGACCCGACCGTGGCCGTCGGCCTCGAGCTCGACATCATCGCCGCCGTCGTCATCGGCGGGGGGAGCTTGAGCGGCGGGGAGGGGAGCATCCTCGGCTCGATGATCGGGGTGTTCATCATGTCTTTCCTGCGGAACGGCTGCACGATGATGGGCTGGCCCAATTACATCCAGGAGATCATCATCGGGGTCATCATCGTCGCCGCCGTGTCCCTCGACCGGATCCGCCACCGGAGGGCGGTTTGAGTGGAGCGGACGATTCACGCCCGCTCTCCCGTCCGGATCAACGACCTCGGCGGCTGGACGGACACCTGGTTTGCCGGCCGGGGCCGGGTCCTCAACCTGGCCGTCCTGCCGGGGGTCGAAGTCGAAGTCAAGGTCGCGGCGAACCGCGGACGGGACGGGCGCCGGGTCAAGGTCCGGGTCGAAAACTACGGGCGGTCGTTCACCCTCGATCCCGACGCCCCCCGTCCCGAGCCCCACGGCCTTCTCCAGTACGCCGTCGGATGCCTGCCCGTTCCCCGCGACCTCCGTCTCGAGATCGCCCTTCATTCCTCGGTCCCGGCCGGCATCTCGGCCGGCACCTCGGCCGCGGTCTGCGTCGCCCTCCTCACGGCTTTGAACGAGCTCCAGCCGCGGAAGCTCGACGGGGCCGGGATCGCCCGCCTGGCCCACCGGGTCGAAACCGAGAAGCTGGGGAGGCAGAGCGGCATCCAGGACCAAATCGCCGCCGCTCACGGCGGGATCAGCTTCATCGACATGCCCCGCTACCCCGAAGCCCGGGTCCGCGCCGTCCGGTTGAAGCCCTTCCTCTGGAACGAACTTGAGCGTCGCCTCTGCCTGGTGACCCTCGGGCGGGCCCATCGGTCGTCGGTCCTCCACGGCCGGGTCATCGCCGCCCTGGAGGCCGGCGGACCTCAGCTGAAACACATCCGGGCGATGGCCGAGATCGCCGCGGTCGCCCGGGGGCATCTCCGGGCCGGAGACCTGGAGGCCTACGGCGAGGCGATGATCCGCAATCATGAGTGCCAGAGGGCTTTGCATCCCAGCCTGGTCTCGGCCGCGGCCGACGCCGTCTCCGGCCTCGCCCGCCGCTTCGGGGCGTCGGGATGGAAAGTCAACGGGGCCGGCGGACGGGGAGGCTCGATGACCATCCTCGCCTCGGTCGACGACGCGCGGCGACGGCGGATGATCCGGAAAATCGCCGGACTGGGAGGCGGCGTGGGAATCATCCCCGTCGTTCTCTCCCCCCGGGGAGCCCAGGCCTGGGAGGCCTGAAGCCAAGGATTCCTCGGGGACGTTGTCCAATAAGGCGAGACTCGATTTCAGGAGGCACGAAATGAGAAAATGGATCACGCTTGTCGCCGCGGTCGGGATTCTCTCGGCCGGCCTCGTCCTAGCCCAGGAAAGACCCCCCGCCCCGAAACGCGCTCCGCAGGCGCCGGCGGCCAAGATGAAGGCCGACTTGGGAATCACGCCCGAGCAGGAGGCCAAGATCAAAGCCCACCGGGAAGCCCGTCGGGCCGAAAGCAAGGCCTTTGCCGGCGAGATGAGGAAGTTCCGGGACGACATGCAGGCCTTGAGGAACGACCCGAAGTCCGATCCCAAGAAAATGGAGGCCCTCATCGATCGGATGTTCAAGCTGAGGGCCGACCGGGCCAAGGCCGGAATCCAAGCCGGCCGCGAGTTGAGGGCGATCTTCACCCCGGAACAACTCGAAAAAATGAAAATGGCCCGCGGCCGGTTTCTGAGGTCCGGACCCATGATGGGCTTCGGCCAAGGCTCGAGGCCGGGAATGAGGATGCGGCCCGGGCAGATGATGAGGGGCCCGAGAATGGGCTTCGGCCGATTTCGGCCGGGCGTTCCAGGAGCCGGCCATTTCGGCCGGACGATGATGCGCCCGTGGATGAACCGGATGGGCGGCCACGGATGGGGTTGGCATTGGCGCTGGGACAAGGAATGACATAAAACGAACGGAAACCTGCTCCCGCCCCCCGCTCCTCTTCCCCCGGCCGGGAGAAGAGGGCGGGGGATTTTTTTTGTAAAAGCCCGCCGAGAGGCGGATTCCCGTTGAGCGGGCGGGCTGGGAAAAAACAAGACGAGTGTCCTTTCCAAAGGACAGGCCGGCCGCAACAAAGGAGATTTCAACGGGCGGCCGGGCGGAAAACAGGCCCCGAATCTTGGCACGCCGGTTGCATATCATGGAGGCGGAAGGAGAACGACGATGAAGAAAGTCCTGATCCTGGCGATGGCGGCGGCCGTGGGTCTGCCCTTCCTGGCATACGGCCAGGGCGGGGGCTACTACGACCGAAGCTATGTCCGGCTCAGTTATGTCCGGGGCGATGTCTATGTCCAGCGCGCCCAGGACCTGGGCTACGAGCAGGGCGAGCTGAACCTTGTCCTCATCGAGGGCGACAAGATCGGGTCCCGCGACGGCCGGGTCGAAGTCCAGCTCGGGCGGGGAAACTATCTCCGCCTGGACAACGACACCCTGGTCGAACTCGTCGCTCTTCCGCGCCGCGATGATGATCCATCCAAGTTCCATCTTCTCTCCGGCCGGATCTTCGTCCGGGTCGAGGCCCTCGACCGCGAGAAGAACTTCGCGATCCACACTCCGGACGCATCGTTCTTTGTCTTGGACGAAGGCCTCTACCGGGTCGACATTCTCGGCAACATGGAGACGGAATTCATGGTCTACCGGGGCCAGGCCGAGGCGGCGGGCGACGAAGGCTCGATCCTCGTCCGCGAAGGGGAGATGATCGTCGCCGCCGACGGCCGGTTCACCGCGACCCGGCTGGCTCTTCGGGCCCGGAACGACGATTTCGGGGCTTGGAACGGCGCTCGCGACGCCCTCTACGCCCGCCGGGCGAGCCGGACCTACCTGCCGGCGGATTACGCCGACTACGAGTCCGAACTCGGCGACTATGGACGCTGGGTCTACGAATCCTCCTACGGCCATGTCTGGGTCCCGACGGTTTCCTACGGGGATTGGCGTCCTTACTACAACGGCCGCTGGGTTTGGTATCCGGTCATCGGCTGGACTTGGGTCTCTTACGAACCCTGGGGCTGGTGCACCTACCATTACGGCCGATGGGGCTGGCGGTTCGGTCTCGGATGGTATTGGATCCCCCACCGCCACTGGCACTGGGGTCCGGCCTGGGTTCATTGGTGGCACGGCTACGACCACATCGGCTGGTGCCCGCTGAGCTACTACAATTATCCGGCCGTGATCGTCAACAACTACTTCTATGATCGGTATGACCGGGGGTATGTCCCCCACGACTCCCGGACCTTGGTCGTGGTCGACAAGGGCCAGCTCCAGAACCGGCGGATATCCCAGGTCGCTTTGAGCCAGAACGCCCTCGGCCGGGTCGAACGGATCTCCCTCCGCGCCGCCCAGCCCGATCTCCGGCCGTCCCTCAACCGGGTGAACGACGTCGCCCTCAAGGCCCAGAGGGTCCTCAACCGAGACGGCCTGAGGTCCGTGAACCGGAGCTCCGGGGCCGAAGCCCGGAGAGTTTCGCCGGGGGCCCTGGTCGGGCCGTCGATCCGGAGAGACGGCGGGGCCGACGGGTCTGAAGCGGCTTCGAGCCGGAACAGGGCGGCCGCCGGGCGGGAGATCCGTCCTCGGGGCGAGGATCGCGCCTTCGGTGCGGTCCCTCGGGCCGGCGCGTCGGCCGACTCGCAGGCCGCTCCCGGACGGAAGGTCGAGAGCGACAGCGCCCGGCTCGGCCCGTCGCGCCGGGCGGGGGAGGGCGACAACGCCCGTTTGCCCTCCGTCGGCGCCTCCTCGCGGGCGACCAAACCGGACCAGCCCGAACGAAAGGTCGAAAATCGGGGCGAAAGCGGGGCGCGCCCCCGGGTCGTCAAGGAAACAGCCCAACCGAGTTCAGTGCGGAATCGGGAGGGGGAGGGACGCTCCCCCTCCTCTCTTCCATCATCCGGGAGAATAGAGGAAAGGCGGCCGGTCGAGACGCAACGGTCGTCGGTCGGGAGGCCGGCCGATTCGAATTCCCGGCGCGCGGTAACGCCGTCGGTTTCGCCCTCGACCCGGACCCCTTCGTCCTCCCGGACCATCAGAGAACGCGGGTCGAACAATGATATTGGCCCGGGCCTTTCCGCGTCGCCGAGGAGCCGGGCGACGATCCCGGGCGCCTCGGCCCCGTCGGTCAGATCCCGCTCCTCTGCCCCAAGCGACAACCGGCCGTCCGGCTTCATCGGCGCTCCTCCTTCAACCTCTTCGGCCCCGTCCCGGAGCATCAGTCCTCCCTCGCGGTCGAGCGGCGGCTCTTCTCCCGGCTATTCGGCCCCGCCCCGCGGTTCGAGCGCTCCGTCCCGGAGCGTGAGCGCACCTCCGCGTTCAAGCAGCTCTCCCCGCTCGAGCTATTCGGCCCCGTCCCGGAGCTCTTCTTCTTCATCCTCTTCCTCATCACGGAGCGTCAGCTCTCCTTCGCGAAGCTCTTCTTCTTCTTCCCGGAGCTCCGGATCTTCTTCGCGCTCGAGCTCGGGAAGCAGCGGCTCGGTCCGCAAAAAATAGGGTATCGGCCGAAAATCAGCGCCTCTTTACTTTTCCGGCGCTCGGTGTTATACATTTAAACCTATCTTTCCGTCTGGGCGGACATCTCGATGGAGGTATGCGCAATGTTTCATAAAGGCGGATGCGGAAAAATCGCCGGAACGGCCGGCCTTGTCCTCTTCACCTTTGCGGTCATGATGTCGGCGGTCGGATGCCAGAAGAAAGCCGAAGAAACGGCCGCGGCCGGAGCGGCCGAGGAGGCCGGCCTGACGATCAAGGAAGGCCTCAACGAAGTCCAAGGGATCGTCAAGACGGCCTTGGGCAATTATTTCTACCTGCCCCAAGTTCCGGGCTTCGATATCGCCGTCACCGGCCAGATTCAGGGCGGAGACGTGACCTCCCTCATCGATAAGAGCGTCGTCGTCAAAGCCCTTTTCAACCGCCAGGATCCCAACCTTCTCGTCGCCCAGTCGATCGACGTCAAGGAAGGGGACGGCCTGACCAGAGTCTACGATTCGAACGATCCGTCCTCGCCTCCGGATCATCTGACCCAGGCCGAGCGGGCGGAATACGCCGAGCTGAAAATCACCGGGATCAACAAGAGCGAGGAGTGGGAAGGGAAGGGAAAAGGGAAGGTCTACGGCCAGCTCATCCCCCGCCCCAATAACGAGGGCCGCTACCTCTCCATCCTCGATGCCGCCGGCAAGGAAATCGGCAAGGTCATCGTCGACGGGGCGACGAACTACGCCGAATATTACATGAAGAAGCTCCGGCTGTTCGATACGTACTATTTCTACCTGACGGTCAAAGAGAGCGTCGCCCGGAACTTGAGGCCGAAGGCCAGGGAGCTTTTCCGGGCCGACATCATCGCCGTCGGGCTGTACTGACCGGACCGAAAACGGTCAGGTAACCGCGTCCGCCAGGCGGCGGAGTCCGGCGACAATCCCGCCTTCGATATGAACATGGGCGATCCGGCGTCTCTTTTCTCTTAAGGCCTCCCTGTCGCCGCGGGCCTGGGCGTCGATCAGCCGGCCGAAGGTCAGCGGCGAGGCCCGCTCTTCGAAAGCGCCGGGAACCGGAATGTCCTCGGCGTGGGAGGCGGTGAGCTGAAGGAATAATCCTCTTCCCGCGTCGCCTTTGTGGATCTGTCCCGTCGAATGGAGGAAGCGGGGCCCGAAATCATAGGCGACGGGCCGTCCGGTCCGATCGGCGATGCGTTCGGCAAGCCGGCCGAGGGCGGCTTCGACCTCGTGGAAGGGAGGGAGAAAAGCCTGGACGGCAAGATAGTCCCGCTCTCCGCGGCCGTCGAGAAATTTTCTCAATCCGGCCTCCAGGGGGCCCGCTTCTCCGTCGAGGTCGAGAATGAGCTTGTCCGTTTTGGCCGGGGGAGGGGCATCGGTTTGCCCCCCTTCGGCCTCGGGTCTTTGGAGCGCGCCCTCCGTCTTTTTCTTGGAGAGAGCGACGTTCGGCTGGTCGAAGGGATTGATCCCCAAGACGGCGCCGGCGACGGCCGTCGCGAACTCCCAGAAATAGAATTGTCCCCCGAGGTCGTCCGGAGATTCCATGCGGAGGGACACGAGGGGCGCCCCTTGCGCGGCCAGGGCCGAGATCCGGCCGGAGAGGACGGGGTCCTCTCCCAGGCTCATGGAAATGAAGACTTTGTCTTCGGCCGGACGGTCGAACGACGCCCCCGTCGATCGGACGAGGGGAAGGATCCCCCGGCCGTCTTTTCCCGTGCTCTCGGCGATGAGCTGTTCGAGCCAAGCGCCGAAAGCCCCGAGGGGCGAAGAGAGGAGAAAGGCGACTTTGTCTCTTCCGGCCGAGGCGAGGGTTCCGAGAACGGCTCCGACAAGGGCCGCCGGGTTGTCATCGGTCCGCTCCGCCCGGCAGACGGCCATCTCCGCCCGGGCCGAGGCGAGAAGCCGTCCGGTCTCCATCCCGAGAAGGGCCGTCGGGAGGAGGCCGAAGGACGAAAACACCGAGAACCTACCTCCGATCTCCGGGTCGCCGGCGAAGACGGCCCGGAAGCCCCGCCGGCGGGCTTCGCTCTCGAGGCCGGAGCCGGGATCGGTTATGGCGACGAATCTCGACCCGGCGTTGTCCCTCCCCAAGGCTTCCTCGGTCCGGGAGAAGAAGAAATTCATCAAGGCCGTTGTTTCGAGCGTCGTCCCCGATTTCGAGGAGACGAGAAATAAGGTCCGGGCGAAATCAAGTTCGCGGGCGAAGCGAAGGACGGCCGCCGGGTCGGTGCTGTCCAGGACGTCCAGGGGCAGGCCGGCCGGGCCGGGGCCGCAAATCCGGGACAGGACCTCGGGGGCGAGGCTCGAGCCGCCCATCCCCAGGAGGAGGACGCGGCGGAACCCGGCCGAACGGACGGAGGCGGCGAAAGCCTCGTAATCTCCGCATCGGCCGGCGAACCGCTCCGGAGCGTCGAGCCAGCCGAGGCGGTTTCCGATCTCCTCGTCCCGGTCTTTCCAGACGGTATGGTCCTTCCTGAAGATGCGTCCGACGACGCCGTTTCGCTCTATGTTTTTCGTGACGAACCGATATGCGCTTTTATCTATGTTCGTCAGCTCGATCTTCATCATCAATGACAAGGCCATTCGCCGCGCCCTTTTTAAGAAAATGTGTCGCGGGTCATCATCCGAAAACGATTTGACCGATTTCCTCGACTCCGAAATCCCGCCGGAGTTCATCCTTTATGGAAACGATCTTTCTTTTAATAGCCTTGAGGTCGTCCAAATCCCAACCCTTTGTTTTTTATAACAGACTTTCTAAGAAACGGCAAGGCCGGCGGTTGTTTTCAATTCCCTTCGGCGGCGAGGCGGCCCGGATTTCGACGGGCGGCGATTTTGCTTCCGGAGGGATTTTGGAATATCATGTCTCCCCCCGGGAGCTTTTCCCGAAAGTCAGGAGGTTTTCATGACTCTGCGGAGAATCGGATTCGCCCTTTTAGCCGTCGCTGTTTCGACGGCCCTTCCCCTCGCCGCCGGGCAGGCGCCGGCCAAACCGAATTACGGCCCGCTTCTCGGCCTCTGGGCCATCGAGGTCGACGCCGGCGGCGAGTACTTCTATCTGACCCTCGAATTCAAGCTCGTTGAAGGCCAATGCGAGGGCGCCTTGAGCGAGCAGGGCGGATTTTTCAGCCAACTCCCCGTGGCCGACATCGACTGGGACGGGACGACCCTGAAGTTCGACTTCAAGTCGCCCACCCCGCCCGACGGGGTTGAGCGGCAGGTCAAGTCCGAGTTCAAATACGCCGAGGGCAAGCTGGCCGGGATGATGACGATTCCCGACCTGGGGATGAGCGTCCCCGCGACCGGAGCGAAGAAGTAGGGGGATGGCCGCATCCGGCGGAGCGCCGGGGGCGTTCCATCCCTCCCGGGCCCCCTATCGCTTCACGATCCTTCTCTTCGTCGCCTCGCTGTCGTTCGGCAGCTATTTCGCCTACGACATCGTCTCGGGGATCGCGCCTTCCCTGATCGAGGACCTCCGGGCCGCCCGGGGGACGGTCGGGGCCTTTTTCACGGCCTACAGCGTGGCCGCGATCCTGGCCGTCCTCATCGGCGGGATGCTGGTCGACCGCTTGGGGACGCGAAAGGCCAGCCTGATTTTCTCCCTCCTCGTCTTTGCCGGGGCGGTCATCGTCTGGCGGGCGAAAAGCATCCCCCTCTTTTTCCTCGGCCGGTTCGTCTTCGGCGCCGGGTCGGAGCCGCTGATCGTCGCCCAGAGCTCGATCCTCGCCCGCTGGTTCAAAAACAAGGAGCTGGCCCTGTCGTTCGGCCTGACCCTGACCGTCAGCCGGCTCGGCTCGCTCTTCGCGTTCAATACCGGCGAGCTCTTCGCGGAATACTTCGGGAGCTATCGTTATGCCCTCCTCGTGGCCGCGGCGGCCTGCGGGATCTCGCTTCTCGGAAACCTCTTTTACATCGTCCTGGACCGGAGGGCGGAACGGATCCTCGACCTCAAGGACGGCCGCGGCGGCGACAAGATCGTCTTCCGGGACATCCGGGAATTCCGGCCGTCGTTCTGGCATGTGACCTTCCTCTGCCTGACGTTCTACGCGGCCATCTTCCCCTTCACCAACCTGTCGACGGATTTCTTCGTCGATAAATGGGGGATCGCCCGGACGGTTGAGGCGGGAGGCGGATTCCTGGCCCGGGTGTTCGCCAATTTCCTCCACATCTTCGGAACGGCGGGCGGGATTTCCTCGATCGTCATCTTCGCCTCGATGATCCTCGCTCCTATCGCCGGCCGGCTCGTCGACAAGGTCGGAAAGCGGGCCACCCTGATGATCTTCGGCTCCTTGATCCTCATCCCCGCTCATCTGACCATGGGGCTGACGAGGCTTTATCCCGTCTATCCGATGATCGCCCTGGGCGCGGCCTTCGTCCTCGTCCCGGCCGCCCTCTGGCCTTCCGTCCCGCTCCTTGTCCGCAAGGAGAGGGTCGGAACGGCTTTCGGTTTGATGACGGCCATTCAGAACGTCGGGATGGCCCTCTTTCCCCTTCTCAACGGGCTGCTGCGCGACCTGACCCACACCTACACGGCCAGCCTGCTCATGTTCGCCGGCCTCGGCGCGGCCGGCCTCGTCTTCGCCCTGCTCCTCAAGCGGGCCGACCGGCGGGAGGGGGCCGGACTGGAGCGGCCGGCGAAAACCCGTTCGACCGAGGAGGGATCATGATCGAAAGCCTGATTTCCGACCTCGGGAACGTCCTCCTCTTTTTCGACAACTCGATATTTTTCGAAAGAATGGCCCAAGCGGCCGGGCGACCGGCGGACGACATCGGCCGAATCGTCCACGACCACCTCGACCTCAACATCCTCTTCGAGCGGAACGCCGTCACCCCGGAGGTTTTCCACCGCAACGCCGTCGATTTGCTCGAGGCCGACGTCGGCTACGAGGACTTCTATGCCGCCTACTGCGACGTTTTCTCCCTGAATCGGAAGGTCCTCGACCTCTACCGGCGGTTGAAGCCCGGACTCCGGATGGTCCTCCTCTCCAACACGGACGTCATGCGATGGACGTTCATCAAGTCCCGGTTCCCCGAGATCCTCTTCTTCGACGGCTACGTTCTGTCGTTCGATCAGGGCTTCATGAAGCCTCAGCCCGAGGTCTATCGCGAAGCCCTCCGGCTGGCCGGGACTCCCCCCGAGCGGTCCCTGTTCGTCGATGACCTCGGGGAGAACGTCGACCACGCCGTGCGGCTGGGCCTCCAAGGCCTTGTTTTCCGGGCCGACGGGGATTTCGAGGCCGAGCTTCTCGCCTTCGGCCTCTCCGGCTGAAGGGTCAGGAGCCGCCGAGTATGGCGATGTGGACGAGGCGGCGGCGGGGCCCGTCGAATTCGGCGAAATAGACGGCCTGCCAGGTCCCCAGGGCCAGCCGGCCGTTTTCAATGATGACCGAGACCGAAGAACCCGTCAGGCAGGCTTTGACGTGGGCGGGGGAATTGCCCTCCCCATGGCCGTAGGGGAGGTCCTCGGGGGCGCTCTTCCGGAGGGCCAAGAGGAGGTCGGCCTTGACGTCCGGGTCGGCGTTTTCGTTGATCAGGATGCCGGCGGTCGTGTGGGGGACGAAGACGAGGCACAGGCCGTTTTTGACCGGCGATTCGCGGACGGCGCCGGCCACGGCCGCGGTGATGTCGATGAGCTCTTCGCGGGCCGCGCTCCGGACCTCGATCGTCTTCATCGCCGCGACCCAAGATAGCACATTCGGCCCGAAATGGAAAACGAAAAAGCCGCCGGAAAAGGCTTCCGGACCATGTGAAAAATCGGTGAAGAAAAGACTTGACAACGTCGGGGAAAACAGATAGTTTTCAGTCGTAAATACAAGATATTGTATTTGCGAGTTTAAACACATACAAAATATCGGATTGGGGGCGGGCATTTTTTGTGTCCGTTGTGTTGGTTTTAGGTCCAGTTCTTGAGGAAGGAGGAGAAGGATGACCTCAAGAGTCGTCACCCGGATCAAGAAACGCGACGGAACGATCGTGGACTTCGCCCAGGACAAGATCACCAACGCCGTCGTCAAGGCCATGTGCTCCCAGGGCCTCGGCGATGCCTCGCAGGCGAAAACGGTCTCGGACATCGTGACCTTCGTCCTCGAGGAGAAATTCAGCGGGTACACCGTCCCTTCGGTCGAGCAGATCCAGGACATCGTCGAGCTCGTCCTCATGAAGCGCGGCTATCACGATGTCGCCAAGTCCTACATCCTCTACCGCGAGCGCCACAAGAGCATCCGCGAGGCCAAGGAAACCGGCCTCAACTTGGAGCGTCTCATCCGGGACTACATCAGCGACCATGACTGGAAAATCCGGGAGAATTCGAACGAGGGGGCGACCAGCTTCTCGGGCCTGAACGCCCGCGTCTCGGGCGAGGTCCTCTCGAATTTCGCCCTGAGCCAGATTTACTCGGAGAGGGTCAAAAGAGCCCATCAGGAGGGCGATTTCCACATCCACGACCTCTCCTACCCGATCGTCGGCTACTGCGCCGGCTGGTCGCTCGAGAACCTCCTCCGCCGGGGCTTCGGCCACGTCCCTCATCAAGTCCATTCCGCCCCGGCCAAGCACCTCGAGACGGCGACCCTCCACATGGTCAACTTCATCGGGACGATGCAGGGCGAGTTCGCCGGCGCCCAGGCCTTCTCCAGCGTCGACACGTTTCTCGCTCCGTTCGTCCGGGCGGACGGGCTCGATGAAGACCACGTCAAGCAGGACATCCAGAAGCTCATCTTCGGCCTGAACGTCCCTTCCCGCTGGGGATGGCAAACCCCCTTTTCCAACCTGACCTTCGACTGGGTCGTCCCGGCCGACATGGCCGACAAGCGGGCCGTCGTCGGAGGGAAGGAGACGGGCTTCACTTACGGAGAGCTCCAGCCCGAGGTCGACCTCATCAACCGGGTCTTCCTCGAACTCATGATCGAGGGGGATCACCAAGGGCGGGTCTTCACCTTCCCGATCCCGACCTACAACCTGACCCCCGACTTCGATTGGGAGTCGCCCAACGCCAGGCTCTTGTTCGAGGCCACGGCCAAGTACGGCATCCCCTATTTCCAGAACTACATCGGAACGAAGATGAGCCCCGGGGATATCCGGGCGATGTGCTGCCGGCTCCATCTCGACCAGCGCGAGCTCATGCGCCGGCCGGGGAACATCTGGGGCCCCGGTGACTCGACGGGCTCGATCGGCGTCGTGACGATCAACCTCAATCGGATCGGCTACACGGCCCGAACGGTCGACGAGTTCAAAGCCCGTCTCGGGGCGCTCATGGACATGGCCAAGGAGTCGCTGGAGGTCAAGCGGGAGATCGTCAACAGCATGCTGGCCAAGGGGATCATGCCCTACACCAAGGTCTACCTCGGCCACTTCGACAACCACTTTTCGACGATCGGCGTCTGCGGCATGCACGAGGCCTGCCTGAACCTCCTGGGGAAGGGGATCGGGACGCCCGAGGGACGGGCCTTCGCCGTCGAGATCCTGAATTTCATGCGGGGGATTCTCCGGGAGTACCAGGAGAAGACCGAGAACCTCTATAACCTCGAGGCCACGCCGGCGGAATCGACCTCCTACCGTTTGGCCCGCCTCGACAAGGAGAAGTTCCCCCGGATCGCCACCTCGGGGACGGAAAAAAACCCCTATCTCACGAACTCCACGCAGCTCAACGTCGACGCCACCCGCGACGTCTTCGAGGCGCTCCAGCACCAGGAGGAAATCCAGGCCCTCTACACCGGAGGAACGATTTTCCACACCTTCCTTCCCGAGGCCATCGACGGGGAGACCTGCCGCAAGCTCGTCCGGAAGATCTCCCGGACGAAGATCCCCTACTTCAGCATCAC
Organism: Candidatus Aminicenantota bacterium; assembly: GCA_016867585.1. Taxonomy (GTDB): domain Bacteria; phylum Acidobacteriota; class Aminicenantia; order Aminicenantales; family UBA4085; genus JAAZPG01. The sequence goes on from VGJF01000041.1 coordinate 14,327, forward strand.
CCCGACCTTCAGCGTCTGCGCGAGCCACGGCTACCTCAAGGGGCAGCGCCCCTCTTGTCCCGAATGCGGGACCAAGACCGAGGTGTTCTCGAGGATCGTCGGGTATCTTCGCCCCGTCCGAACGTGGAACGACGGCAAACAGCAGGAATTCAAGGACCGGACGCCCTACACGGCGATCGCTTGAGCGGCGGATGGACTACCTTCTCTTCACCTATCCCAACTGCCGCAAGTGCGAGGACCTGAAGGCCTATCTCCGCGACCAGGGCGTCCCGGCCGAGGTCTTCGACGTCGTTGAAAAGGACGGCCGGACGAGGATCCGGGCCTTCCTTCCCCACGTCCGGCGCGACGAGAAGGGCTCGATCATCCTCCCGACGCTCCTCTGCCGCGAGGACGGCCGGGTGGCCGCCGTCCACAATGACCGTGAGGAGTTCGCGGCGTGGTTGCGATCAAGGGGTTAGAGAAGTTCGCGCCTAAGGACTTCCCCGGGCACATCGCGGCGACCGTTTTCCTCCCGGGGTGCTCCTTCCGCTGCCCTTTCTGCCACAACCCGGACCTCGTCCTTTGTCCGGAGACCCTGGCCGATGTCCCGCTCGATTTCTTCCTGGCCTTCCTGGACTCCCGCCGCGGCTGGCTCGAGGGGATCTGCGTCTCCGGGGGAGAGCCGCTCCTCGATCCCCAGGTCGAGGGGCTTCTGGCCGTCATCAAGGAACGTGGCCTGCTCGTCAAGGTCGACACCAACGGCAGCCGGCCGGAGAGGCTGGCCTCGCTCCTGCGGGCCGGGCTCATCGACCGGATCGCCATGGACGTCAAGTCCCCGCCGGAGCGGTATTCCGAAGTCGTCCGGGCGCCGGTCGACACGGCGGCGATCGCCCGGAGCGTCGATATCGTCAGGTCTTCCGGACGGCCCTATCTTTTCCGGACGACCGTCGTCCCCGGCCTGGTCGGGGCCGGCGACGTCCAGAGGATCGGCGAGTGGCTCGACGGCGCGGCGGCTTATCAAATTCAACAGTTCTCCGCGGCGAACACCCTGGACCGGGAGTTCGGGACGCGGAAGCCCTACGGCCGCGACGAACTCCGGGCCATGGCCGAGCTCGTCCGGCCGCACTTCGGCGAGGTCCGTCTCGAAGGCCTGTGAATCGCCCATCGCTCGACGGGTCCTGGTGCGGCGGAGCTCCGTCCGTCCTCGCCGGCGCTGAGGGAGGGCGGTGGGCCTCCGAGCCTTTCCCCCTTCGAGGCGATGGGCATTCACGGGAAGGTGAAAGGAAGATGAGATGGAACTGAAGGTCAAGCGCATTTCCCCCCAAGCCAAGCTGCCCACCTCCGGCCATCCGGGCGACGCCGGGCTGGATCTCTATTCAGCCGTCGATCAAGTCCTCGGGCCGGGCGAGGTCCGGGCCGTCCCGACGGGGATCAAAGTCGCCGTTCCGGCGGGTCATGCCGGCCTGATTTGGGACAAGAGCGGGATTTCGCTCAAGGGCGTCCATCGCCTGGCCGGGGTCGTCGACGCCGGCTACCGGGGCGAGGTCCGGGTCGTCTTGGTCAACCTCGGCGGGATGCCCTTTGAAATCAAGGCCGGAATGAAGATCGCCCAGATGCTCGTCCAGCCGGTCGGGGAGGTCAGTGTCGTCGAGACGGCCGACCTGGACGAGACGAACCGCGGCGAAGGCGGCTTCGGCTCGACCGGCCCGGACTGACCGCTTCCGGGGCGTAAGGCGGTCATTCGACGGCGTCGCAGACCGTCTGAGCGGGCGCGGCCTCCCGTCCGCCGAAGAAATCCGCGCCGCGGGGCAGATAGAAAAGGAAGACGGCCAGGGTCAGAAGCCCGGCGAAAACGAAGGGGAAATGGATGCCGAAAGCGTCCGACATGAACCCCGCGGCCAAGGACACGAGGGCCCCGGAGACGAGCTGGATGTTGGAGACCCAGCTGAACGCCCGGGTCTGGCCCTCGGGCGGGACGGTCGACCCGACGAAGGTGTGGAGCGAAGGGTAGCTCATCAGGAGGAGGCCCCCGTAGACGACGAGGCCGGCGACGGCGAAGGCCCGGGACGGGGCGAACCCGATGACGAAGAGGCAGGCCGTCGCTCCTCCCAAGCTCGAGAGGAAGACGTTTTTCCGTCCGAATCGGCGGCTCAGGGCGCCATAGCCGTACCCCGTGATCGTCCCCAGGCCGATCCAAAGGGCGAGAACGAGTCCCGTCCGGCCCATGGGGATTTCGAAGCGATGATTCAGGAGAGAGGGGGCGTAATAGACCGTCACCCACCAGCCCATCCCGCCGAAGAATAAGCCGGGGACATAGCGCCGGATCGTCCCCAGGGTCTCGAGCCACGGGCGGAGGCCGAGGCGCTCCTTCCGCCCGCCGTCCTTGGAGCTGACTCCGGACAAGGCCCGGAGGCCGAGGCCTCCGAGGACGAGTCCGAACAGGCTCCAGGCGAACAAGGGCGTTTTCCACGTCCAGCGCTGGGCCAGGAAGCCGACGGTCAGGTAGGCGAGCATGACCCCGACGTTGCCCGAGCCGCTCTGGATGCCCATGGCGTCGTCGAGCTCCTTTCCCGACCCCGACCGGGATTTGGAAATCCAGGCGATGATGAGGGGGTGGTAGAAGCTCGTGAAGATCCTCAAGAGGACGAAAACGAGGACGAGGACGGCGAAGGAACGGGCCAAAGGGACCAGGGCCATGGAGGCGC
>VGJF01000042.1 GCA_016867585.1 Candidatus Aminicenantota bacterium
TGGCGACTCCTTGAAGTGGGGGAAGGATCGTGCTAAATTATACCCGACTGCTCCCCGGTAGCTCAATTGGCAGAGCGGTTGGCTGTAACGGAAGTTGCAGCGTCCGGGAGAGATCCCGGATGGAAAATCGGGTGAATTCAGGGGAGCCCTCCCTCCGCAGGTTGCGGAGAAGGGTCATCCTGAGCCAAGCCGGGCCGGTCCGAAAGGACGGCCGGGAAGGTGCAGAGACTAGAGCTTCGGCTCGTACCCCGAACAGCGAACAGCCCTCGGGGGAAGCGCCCGACGCCCTCGCCCGCGGCGACGCGGGACGGGCGAAGAGATAGTCCGAGCCCGGAAGAAATTCCGGGGCGCTTGTAACCAATAGGTTGCAGGTTCGAGTCCTGCCCGGGGAGCCATTTTTCCCGCCTGGCAACTTCTTTAACATTTCCGTAAATATAGGCCTTTTTTGCTTTATAATTGCTCTTATGAAGGCTGGGGAAAAAGGATGAATAAACTTGGGAACAAAAAGGAGGCATTACCTGGGGACGGAACCCTTTGGATGGCCTCCCATCGTGATTCGCCAAGAAAATAATGGTGAAAACTCATTTGTCAAGTATCAGTAGGCTTGATAGGCTGGCTTGCCATGAGGGATATTAAAAAGGCCAACGCGTGCCGCCCTGAGGCTTGGGATTCCGGACGTTACAAGGAGAAGGACGCAGACATTATAGAAACGTTCGCAGATGGAAGGTCGCGCATCCGTTTTCAATCCTTATCGGCTGCCCAAACTCCAGGCGCGATGCGAGAACTGGTTACGCTCTGGCAAGACCAGCTCCTCCATCGGCAAGTCCCACCCTTGGTGTTGATCGCCGCATTCAACCTCGACTTCTTGTGCATCCATCCGTTCCGAGATGGCAACGGCAGGGCTTCGCGCCTCATGCTATTGCTTCAGTGTTACCATCTTGGTTTGGAGGTTGGCCGCTACATCAGCCTAGAACGGCTTATTGAAGAGAACAAAGAGCGCTATTACGAAACGCTCGAGCATAGCTCGCAAGGTTGGCATCAAGGCCGACATGACCCCTGGGCATACGTCAATTTCATCCTCTTCATCCTGAAAAGTGCTTATAGGGAATTTGAACAGCGGGTCGGTCAGACAAAAGAGCCCAAAGGCGCAAAGGCGAAACTTGCGATAGAGGCTATCCGCCGTCAGATCGGTGATTTTCGCCTCTCGGACATCGAAAGAGAGTGTCCGGTCGTCAGTCGCGAATGGATTCGGGTTCTACTAGCCGATTTGCGAGTCAAGGGTGAGGTGACTTGTCGTGGGAGAGGCCCTGCCGCCAGATGGCGTGTCAATCCAAAATAGGGTACTACCCCTAAGTAAGGGTATGAGAAAGGGTATAGTTGTTATTTCTTGGAAAATCCCATGAAAATCATTACGTCAATCGCTTTGGTTTTTCTGCTCGCCATGTTTATCCCCGCTGGTCATAGCGCCAGATTAACGATGATGCCGGCCGTCGCGGCCGGACCGGTCCAGCCCGCCGTCGCGCTAAAAGTCCGGCCGCTGCCGCTCGCCGACGTCCGCTTGACGGGGGGGCCGCTCAAACACGCCCAGGACATGAACGGCCGCTATCTTCTCGCGCTCTCTCCGGACCGGATGATGGCCTTTCTCCGCCAGGCGGCCGGACTCGAACCGAAAGCCGAGGGATACGGCGGATGGGACGGCCCGAACCGCCAATTGACCGGCCATATCGCCGGACATTATCTCTCGGGCGTCAGCCTGATGTTCGCCGCGACCGGCGACCCGCGCTTCAAGGAGCGGGCCGATTATCTCGTCGCCGAGCTCAAGGCCGTCCAGGACAAGCACGGCGACGGCTACATCGGCGCCCAGACCGACCGCGACGGGACGCCGGGCAAGACGCTCTACGCGCAACTTGCCTCCGGCGACATCCGGTCGGGCGGCTTCGACCTCAACGGGATGTGGTCGCCCTGGTACGTCCAACACAAGATTTTCGCCGGGCTGCGCGACGCCTACCGCCTCACCGGAAACAGGACGGCCCTCGAGGTCGAAACGAAATTCGCCGCCTGGGCCGAGGGCATCCTGGCCAAGCTCGATGACGGCCAGATCCAGAAGATGCTGGGGACCGAATTCGGCGGGATGAACGAGATTCTCGTCGACCTCTACGCCGACACGGACGACAAGCGATGGCTGGCCCTGGCCGACAAATTCCAGCACCGGATGATCATCGAGCCGCTCTCCCGCAAAGAAGACATCCTCCGCGGCAAGCACGGCAACACCCTCGTCCCGAAGATGATCGGCTCCCTCTCCCGTCATCTCTACGCGGGAAGCTCCGTCGACGGCGCGGCGGCCGAATTCTTCTGGGAGCGGGTCGCCCTCCACCACAGTTTTACGACCGGCGGGCACGGCCGGAATGAGTACTTCGGCGAGCCCGACGCCCTCAGCGACATGATCGACGGCCGGACGGCCGAGACGTGCAACGTCTACAACATGATCAAGATGACCCGGACCCTATTCGCCCTCGGCCCGCGGATCCGCTACGCCGATTTCCACGAGCGGGCGCTCTTCAACCACATCCTCGGCTCGATGGACCCTGCGGACGGGGCCACCTGCTACATGGTTCCCGTCGGGCAGGGCGTCGCCCGCGAATACCAGGACATGGAGCGGTCCTTCACCTGTTGCGTAGGCTCCGGGATGGAAAGCCACGCCCTCCATGCCGACGGAATTTATTACGAGTCGGTGGATGCGCTTTGGATCAACATCTACGCGCCCTCGACGGCGGCCTGGAAATCGGCCGGCGTCAACCTGACGATGACGACGTCCTTTCCGGAGGGGGAGGACGTCGCCCTGACATTCGAGACAAAGTCGCCGCGCAAGTTCACCCTCTTTCTCCGCCGTCCGTTCTGGGTGGGCGAGGGTTTCGCGGTCAAAGTCAACGGGGATCCTCAAAAGAATCCCGGGCAGGCCGGCTCCTACATCCGGATCGAGCGGACATGGAAAACGGGCGACAAGGTCGAGTTGATCCTCCCCAAATCCCTTCGGCTGGAGCCCTTTCCCGACAATCCCGACCGGGCGGCGATCCTCTGGGGGCCGCTCGTTTTGGCCGGCGACCTCGGGCCGATGCCCGAGCGGCGGCCGCGCGGCGAAGCCGGCGCCCAGCCCGCTTCGCCGGCGCCTCGCCCGACGGCTCCCGTTCTGGTCACGGCAAGAAAAGCTATCGCCGAGTGGGTGAAGCCCGTCGAGGGCAAGCCCGGAGTCTTCCGGACGGATGGGAGCGGACGCGACGGCGACCTCGAGTTCGTCCCCTTCTACCGCCTCCATCGGCGAACCTATGCCGCGACTTGGGACATCCTGACTCCGGAGAAATGGGAGGCGCGGGCCGCCGCCATTCGGGCCGCCGAAGAAGCGGCCAGGAAGCTCGAGACCGCGACCGTCGCCTTCGCCCAGCCGGGGCAGATGCAGACCGAGAGGGACTTCAACCAGCAGGGCGGCAAATCGACACCCGTCCAGTTCCAGGGGCGGTACGGACGAAGGGCGGTTGACTGGTTCTCGTTCGACCTTCCGGTCGCCCCATCGGCGCGGCTCATCCTCGTCGTGACTTACAATCGAGACGAACGGGCGAACCGCGAATTCGCCGTCCTCGTCGACGGCCGGAAGGTCGGGGAGCAGAAAATCGCCCGCCGCAGCCCCCAGGAGAAGGAGGAGTTCTTCGACGTCGAATATCCCCTCCCGGCCGATGTCGTCGCCGGGAAAGAGAAGGTCACGGTCCGGTTCGAGGGGATCGGAGGGAGCGAGACGGGGACGGTCTACGGCATCCGGGTCGTCCGCGCCGAAAAGCAGTGAATCACGGTCCATCCTCGCTGAAGCCGCGGGTGGGCGGGGGGCCCCCGAGCCTTCCACCCTTCGGGCCATAAGACGTCGATGGTTATGAAGCCAGGGTCACGACGATGAGAAGCCGAGCGGCTTCCCGGAGCTTCCAGGTTTTCGCCAAGCCGGTCGGGGCGGTCTGCAATCTCGGCTGCCGGTACTGCTATTATCTGGAAAAGGAAAGCCTTTCGGCCGAGCGGGATTCGTTGCGGATGCTCGATGACCTTCTCGAGGATTACATCGTCCAGCACATCGCCGCTTCACCGGACGAAATCATCCGCTTTTCCTGGCATGGCGGAGAGCCGACCCTGGCCGGCTTGGATTATTTCCGCCGGATCGCCGACCTCCAGCGGAAACACAAGCCCGCCCGCCGCAAAATCGCCAACGGCATGCAGACGAACGGAACCCTCCTCGACGAGAAATGGGGGCGATTCCTGGCGGCCGAGCGCTTCTCGGTCGGGCTCAGCCTGGACGGGCCGGCGCGATTTCACGACCTCCACCGCCTTGCCAAGGGCGGGAGGACGACCTTCGAAGACGCCCTCCGGGGATATGAGATCCTGAAGCGCCACCGCGTTTCGACCGACATCCTCTGCGTCGTCCACGCCGGAAACGTCGGCGCGCCGCTCGATGTCTATCGCTTCTTCAAATCCCTCGGCGCGTCTTTCATGACGTTTCTTCCGCTTGTCGAGCGGAGGCCCGACGTGGAGCGAGGCGTCAGCCCGGACAGCGTCCCGGCCGAAGCCTGGGGGGATTTTCTCTGCGCGGTCTTCGACGAATGGATAGCCCGGGATATCGGGCGGGTCAAGGTCCAGATTTTCGAGGAGGCGTTGCGGACGGCTTTCGGCCAGGAGCATTCGCTCTGCATCTTCCGTCCCGTCTGCGGCGATATTCCCGTTCTCGAGCGGAACGGCGACGTCTTTTCCTGCGACCACTACGTCGATGCCGCCCACCACCTGGGGAATATCCGGGAAAGGCCGCTTGTCGACCTCCTCGAAAGCCCGGCCCAGATTAACTTCGGCCGGGCTAAAGCCGAAACGCTTCCCCGCGTCTGCCGGGAATGCGATGTCCTGGCGATGTGCCGCGGCGAATGCCCCAGGAATCGGTTTTACTTGTCGCCGGACGGCGAGCCCGGCCTCAACTATCTCTGTCCGGGCTACAAGAAATTCTTCCGGCACTGCCGGCCGTTCGCCGAGGATGTCGCCTCGGTCTGGCGGCGGCAGGCCGCCGGCCGCTGAACGCTTTTACGACTTCAGCTTCTCCTTGTAGAAGGCCAGCGTCCTCTGCCAGGCCAGCTCGGCCGCCTCCTTGTTGTAGCGCCCGGCGTTCGAGTCGTTGAAGAAGGCGTGGCCGGCGCCTTCGTACATGAAAATCTTGTACTCGATGCCCGCCGTCTTGAGGGCTTCCTCGAAGGCCGGGATGCCGGCGTTGATCCGGGCGTCGTCTCCGGCGTAATGGATGAGCATCGCCGCTTTAATCTTGGGGACGTCCTCGACGGCGGCCTGAGCGCCATAGAAGGGGACGGCGGCGGCGAGGTCGGGGGAGGCGACCGCGACCTGGTTGGTCATGCCTCCACCCCAGCAAAAACCCATGCAGGCGACCTTGCCCGCCGAGAGGGGATGGGTCTTCAGGTATTGGACGGCGGCGACGAAATTTCGGACCGTCGCCGGTCGGTCGAGCTTCTGGAAGAGGGGACCGGCCTGCTGGGGGTCGTCCGGCGTTCCGCCGACCGGAGAGAGGGCGTCGGGGGCGACGGCCAGATATCCCTCCGCGGCGACGCGGCGGGCCACGTCCTTGATGTGGGGGACGAGGCCCCGGTTCTCGTGGATGACGACGACGCCCGGCCATCGGCCGTCGCCTTTCGGCCGGGCGAAATGGGCCTTGACCTCGCCCGTCTCTCCCGTGTAGACGATGTCCTCGGCGACGATCCGAGGGTCATCCTGGGCGACGTGCTGTCTCATCTGGGGCAGGGGTCGGCCCTCGAGAAGGGCCGACAAGGCCGACAAGGCCGCCGTTCCTCCAGCAAAAAGGGCGAATCTCCTCAGGAATTCCCTCCGGTCGACTCCTTCTCGATGCATGGCTGACCTCCTCCCGAAATGACCTCGGACGATCGGGCCCTCTCAATATAGCACAGAAACCGGGTCAATGGTTTCATCATTACTTTATGCCCTCTTCATACGCCCTTCACGATTCGGAGATAAATTGATCTCCACCCTCGAGGTGGGCTCCTTCCGACAGGAATACGGTGCACCCCTGAATCAGGAGGGAGGAACTCTCCGAGAAAAGGGAGGAAAGATGAATCTGAAGGGCTTCAAGAAGCTCGGGGCCTCCGCGGTCCTCTTTCTGGCCGTCGCGGCCGTCGGATCCGCCCAGCTCAACACGACCGAACAGACCCTCAACACGACGGTTTATTTCGACTACGCCCATTATCTGAACAACGACGGTTATCTGACGTCCGCAAAGGCCAAAAGCAGTGCCTTCGCCTTCCGCCGGGCCTATCTCACCTACGAGAGGAAGCTCAGCGACTACCTGAGGTTCCGGTTCCGTTACGACGCCGACAACGCGGCCAACATCACTTCGATCAATTTCGCCAACGGGACGACGTCGAGCGACGCCAAGCTCCGGCCTTACGTCAAGCACATTTGCCTCCAGTGGAACCAGGATTGGCTGCAATCCCAGGTCAACATCGGGATGATCGAGACGATGTCCTTCAAGCTGACCGAGGACCGCTGGGGCTACCGGTCGGTGGCCAAGACCTTCGCCGACGGATACAGCGACCTCACCGGCCAGTCCATCGACCAAACCAGCGCCGACCTCGGCGTCTCCTGGAAGGGGACGCTCGCCAAGGAGCTCCGGTTCGGACTCGGCGTCTTCAGCGGGAACGGATACACCCGGCCGGAAAACGACCAGTACAAGAAATTCGCGGGCTATCTCCAGCTCGTTCCGCTCAGCGGCGTCAGCCTGTTCACGTATGCCGATATCGAGACCCAGGTCGAGGGCAAGAAGGCCGTGACGTATAAAATCGACGCCTTCATCAACCTCATCAAGAACGCCAACCTCGTCTTCGAATGGCTGCAGTACGACAATGAGACCCGGACCTTCAAATCGGGCGGCTGGTCGGCGTATGCGACCTACATGGTGAATCCCGGCAAGCTGGGGGCTTTCCTCCGCTACGACCGCTACCAGCCGGACTCGAACGACTCCCTGAAGAATGTCGACCTGATCATCGCCGGCCTCGACTGGTTCGCCTGGGGATCGTTCTGCCGGATCCAGCCGAACGTTTGGATCAGGAGCTACAAAGATTCCTTGAAGAAGACCGACGTCATCGGCGTCGCGACCTTCTTCATGAGTTTCTGACATCTTACCGCTCAAGGAGGACAACATGAGCAGCAAAACGATGAAAATCTTCGCCCTGGCCCAACTGGCCCTGGCCGTCTTCGGAGGGACGCTCCTCCTCGGCCAGAAAATGCTCCAGGTCAAGGGCTCGGACACGATGGTCAACCTCGTCCAGATCCTGGCCGAGAAGTACATGGACAAGAACCCCAAGCAGCCGATCGCCGTCCTCGGCGGCGGCTCGGGCACCGGGGTCACGGGGATGATCAACGGGACCTGCGAGATCGCCAACACCTCGCGCGACTGGAGACAGAAGGAGATCGACATGGCCTGGGAAAAGGGGATCAGGCCCCGCTTCTTCGCCGTGGCCATCGACAGCCTGAGCGTCATCGTCAACGGGAAGAATCCCTTGAACGAGCTGACGATAGCCCAGGTCGGGGCGATTTACCGCGGCGAGGTCAAGAACTGGAAGGCTGTCGGCGGCCCGGACATGAAAGTCTCCCTTTACGGCCGTCAGTCGAACTCGGGGACCTACGTCTTCTTCCTCGAGCACGTCCTGGGCAACAAGCCCTATACGACGGACATGAAGGAAATGAACGGCAACGCCCAGATCATCGAGGGCGTCATCACGGACGGGGGGGGGATCGGCTACGTCGGCGTCGGATACATCATCGACCAGGCCACGGGAAAGCCGATGAAAGGCCTCAAGGTCCTCAACATCAAGAAGGACGACAAGGCCGAGGCCTTCAGTCCGCTCGACAAGGCCGCCGTCGATTCGGGGGCCTACCCGGTTTCCCGGCCTCTCTGGATGGCGACAAGCGGCTCTCCGAAAGGAACGGCGGCCGGCTTCCTAGCCTGGATCGTCAGCCCGGAAGGGCAGAAAGTCGTCGAGGCCGAAGGGTTCTACCCGGTCGGCGGCAAGCTCATGGAGCAGAACCTGAAGAATCTCAAATGAGGCCGTAGCCTATAGAGAGGGAGGCGCCCTTTACGGCGCCTCCCGCCTCTCTCCCAAAGGCTGCGGTGGCTGAAACCGAGACGAACATGACCAAAAACAGGCTGCGGCAGCTCAAGGAAAGAGCCGTCAAGGGTTTTTTCTTCACCCACGGAATCCTCTCGACCCTCGTCCTCTTGGGGATATTCGCCCTTCTCCTCTATACCGCCGTCCCGGCTTTCCGGGACATCCGGGTTGGGGAATTCCTGACGACCAAGCTCTGGGATCCGACCTCGCCCCTGAAGCCCGTCTACGGCATCCTTTCCCAAATCATGAGCACCCTGTTGGTGACCGCCGGGGCTCTCGTCATCGCCATCCCCATCGGGGTCGGGGTGGCCGCCTATCTTTCCGACGTCGCCCATTGGCGCGTCCGGGAAATCGTCAAGCCCATCGTCGAGATCCTGGCCGGCATCCCCTCGGTCGTCGTCGGCTTCCTGGGGATCGTCCTTGTCGGTCCGTTCCTGGCGAAGATCTCGGGGCAGTCCCATGGCCTGAACGCCCTCAACGGCAGCCTCCTCCTGGCGATCATGTCCCTGCCGACGATCATCTCGATTTCCGAGGACTCGCTCTCGGCCGTCCCCCAGGTCTACAGCGAGGCCTCGCTGGCCTTGGCCGGCTCCAGGTGGCAAACCCTCGTCCGGGTCAAGATCCCGGCCGCCCTCTCGGGGATCATCGCCGCGGTCATGCTCGGGATGGGGCGGGCCATCGGCGAGACAATGACCGTCCTGATGGCCACGGGCAACGCCCGGTCGTTTCCGACAAGCTTCTTCCAGTCCGTCCGGACGATGACCTCCAACATCGCCATCGAGCTCGGCGAGGTCCCCTACTACACGACCCACTATTACGCCCTCTTCGCCGTCGGCCTCGTCCTCTTCATCATGACCTTCATCGTCAACCTCATCGCCGACGTCGTCCTCCGCAAATACCAGGAGCGCGAGCTGTGAAGAAGAAGACGTTCGTCCAGTTCCTCGGGTTCTTCGCTCTTCGCGTCTGCCTCTATCTCGTCCTGGCCGCTCTCCTCGTCATCCTCTTCGACATCGGAAAAAAGGGAGCCGGGACGATCTCCTGGGAATTCCTGTCCAAGCCCCCCCGGCGGGGGATGACCGAGGGCGGGATCTTTCCGGCCATTTTCGGGACGTTCCTCGTGACGATCGTCACCGCCGTGCTGGCCATCCCCCTGGGGATGTTCACGGCCATTTACCTGAACGAATACGCCAGGCAGAGCCGGTTGACCCGGCTCATTCGCCTGTCGATCCGGAATCTGTCCGGCGTCCCGTCGATCGTCTACGGCCTTTTCGGGGTCATCCTCTTCGTCAACATCCTCGAGTTCGGGACGTCGATCCTTTCGGCCGGGCTGACCCTCGGCTTGATGACCCTTCCCTGGACGATCACGGCCAGCGAAGAAGCCCTCAAGACGATCCCGAACTCCTACCGCGAGGGATCGCTGGCCCTGGGGGCGACGAAGTGGCAATCGATCCGGACGAACGTCCTCCCGTACGCCTTGCCGGGGATGTTGACCGGAACCGTCTTGGGCTTGGCCCGGGCGGCGGGGGAGACGGCCCCGATCATGTTCACCGGGGCGGCCTTCTATCTGCCCATGCTGCCCAAGTCGCTGTCCGACCAGTTCATGGCCCTGCCCTACCACCTCTACATCATGGCCACCCAGCACCACGACATCCTCAAGGTCCGTCCCCTGGCCTACGGGACGGCCCTTGTCCTCATCGTCCTCGTCCTCGGGATGAACATGGCGGCCGTCGTCATCCGCTTCCGGCTCCGGCGCAAAAGGAGAATGTGACATGGATCCCCGGCCCAAGATCGAAACCCGGAATCTCGACTTCTTCTACGGGTCCAAACAGGCCTTGATCAAGCTGAACATCGCCTGCCCCGAAAAACGCGTCACGGCGATCATCGGGCCTTCCGGATGCGGGAAATCGACATTCATCCGGACGCTCAACCGGATGAACGACGTCGTCGCCGGATCGCGCGTTCAAGGGAAGATCCTTATCGACGGCCGGGACATCCATGGCTCCGGCATGGACGTCGTCGATCTCCGGCGGCGGGTCGGGATGGTCTTCCAGAAGCCCAACCCGTTCCCCAAGTCCATCTACGATAACGTCGCCTACGGGCTGCGGGTCAACGGCGTCCGCAGCCGGGACCGTCTCGACGAGACCGTCGAGAGAAGCCTCCGGGCGGCGGCCCTCTGGGACGAGGTCAAGGACCGGCTCCGGGAGAACGCCTTCGCCCTCTCCGGCGGCCAGCAGCAGCGCCTCTGCATCGCCCGGGCCCTGGCCGTCGAGCCCGAAGTCATGCTCTTCGACGAGCCCTGCTCGGCCATCGACCCGATCGCCACGGCGAAAATCGAGAATCTCATCCAACGGATGAAGAACGACTACACCGTCGTCATCGTCACCCACAACATGCAGCAGGCCGCCCGGGTCTCGGACCACACGGCCTTTCTCATGCTCGGCGAGCTCATCGAGTTCGGGGAGACGAAGACGATGTTCACGGCTCCGTCACAGAAGCTGACGGAGGACTACATCACCGGGCGCTTCGGATGACCTATTTCATCCGGCGGAGCCGGACCTCGACGCCTTTCTCGTCCTGGAGAAGGGTTCTCAGTTTGGATGTGTCGGTTTCCCCCGTATGATAGGGATAGAGGACTCTCGGCTTGAACATCCTCGCCGCGTCGGCGACCATCTCGGGGGTCATCGTGTAAGGCAGGTTCATCGGAAGGAAGGCGATGTCGATGTCCCTCAGGGTCTTCATTTCCGGGATGTTTTCCGTGTCGCCGCCGATATAGACCCGCGTGCCGCCGAAGGTCAGGACATAGCCGTTCCCGACGCCCTTGGGATGGAAGGGTTGGCCGGGGGCCCGCATGTGGACGAGGTTGTAGGCCGGAACGGCTTCGATCTTGACTCCGAGGACTTCGGCCGAATCGCCGTTGCGAAGAATCGTCGCGCCCTCGAGCTGTTCGCCCGCTCCGGGATCGGCGACATAGGCCGTTCCCGTCTTGGTCAGAAGGGCGGCGGCCTTGAGGTCGAGATGGTCGTAGTGGTCGTGGGTGACGATGATGAGGTCGGCCTTGGCCAGCTTGGCGTAATCCGCCTCGGCCGAGACGGGATCGACGTGGACGACCTTTCCCGCCCAGTTGAAGGCCAGAGACCCGTGCCCGATGAAGGTGATCTCGAGGTCCCCGCGGTCCGTTTTGAAGGTGTCTTTTTCGTGCATGCGGTTTGCCTCCCCACCGGTATTATAATATAAAAGACGAAACTCCGCAGGATCCGGACCATGAATGAACGCGTCGCGATCGTCGAGGACGAAGCCGACCTGGCCCGGCTCGTCGCCGGCGAGCTGGCCAAGGAGGGTTTTCGGACCCGGGTCTACGGCGAGGCGGAGAGCTTTCTCCGAGGACTGGCCAAGGAACCGCCCGACCTCGTCCTCCTCGACCTCATGCTTCCCGACGCGAACGGGATGGATCTCTGCCGCCGCCTCAAGTCCGAGGAAAAGACCCGGAGCCTGCCGGTCATCATGATGACCGCTCGAGGCGAGGAGTCGGACCGGGTCCTGGGGCTCGAACTGGGAGCCGACGATTACGTCGTCAAGCCCTTCTCCTTGAAGGAATTGGCGGCCCGGATCAGGGCCGTCCTCCGGCGCGGGAAAGAGGGCCTGGCCTTGAAAAAGATCGTCGTCGGCGGCCGGGTCGAAATCGACCCCGAGCGGTATGAGGTCAAGGTCGAGGGGGAGGCCGTCGAATTGACGGCCACGGAGTTCAAGCTCCTGGCCCTCCTGGCCTCCAAAAAGGGCCGGGTGTTCTCCAGGGAGCAGATTCTCGACCATCTCTGGGGACACGATAAGGTCGTCCTGGACCGGACGGTCGACGTCCATGTCAAGAACCTCCGTTTGAAGCTGGGGCCGGCCTCCCGGTTCCTCATCAATGTCCGAGGGATCGGTTACAAGGTGGATGACGAATGAAACGCGCGATCTTCCTCAAAATCTTCGGCGGCTGTGTCCTCCTGATTTTGCTCATCGGGGCCTTGAGCCTGGCCTTCTCCTTCACCCTGATCCGGAGCCATTATGAGCGGGCCGAGGCCCGGAGCTTGGAGAGTTTGGGCCAGGCCCTCCTCCCGGACGTCGAAACGCACCTCGACGCGGGCGATGCCGAGGGGCTCGACGCTTACGTCAAGCGGATGGGCCCCCGTCTCGGAGCTAGGCTGACCGTCATCGCCCCCGACGGCGAAGTCCTGGCCGACTCGGAAAAGGACCCGGCGACGATGGAGAATCACCGCTATCGGCCCGAGGTCCAGGACGCGGTCGAGGGCCGGGTCGGCCGGTCGGAGCGCTTCAGCTACACGGTCGAGGCCCGGATGCTCTATGTCGGCCTTCCCCTTGTCCAGGAGGGACGGGTCCGGGCCGTCGTGCGCCAGAGCCTTTACTTGAGCTACATCGAGGAGCTCCTGGCCGACCTCAAAACGGGGATCCTGAGGGCGGTCCTGGTCATGGCCCTCCTGGCTTTGACCGCCTCGGCCCTCTTTTCCCTGCATTTGACGAGTCCGATCAGGCTCCTGACCCAGGCCGCTCGCCGGGTCGCCGACGGGAATTTCGCGACCCGCGTCCACTTCCGCCGCCGGGACGAATTCCGCCTTCTGGGCGAGAAATTCAACGAAATGACCGAGCGTCTGGAAGGTCTGTTCAACGACGTCATAAAAAAGAAAGAGGAGCTGGCCAACGTCATCGGGGCGATCCGGGAAGGCCTGGCCGTCTTCGACGGCGACGGACGGCTGAGGCTGGCCAACTCCAGCTTCGCCGTCTTCACGGGCGGAGAGCCGGCCGAGGGGCGGTATTACTGGGAAATCGTACGAAGCGCCGGGTTTCAGGACCTCATCGCGAGAACCCGGGCGGAGCGCAAGGGACGGACGGCCGAGTTCCGGGTCGGGGAGAAGCCGGTCCTCGGCACGACGAGTTTTCTCGACCTCCAAGACGGCGTCGTCGCCGTCCTCCACGATCTTTCCGAAATCCGGCGGATCGAGCACATGAAGCGCGATTTCGTGGTCAACGTCTCCCATGAGCTTCGGACTCCGCTGGCCGTCCTGAGCGGGGCGATCGAGAGCCTGGAGGACGGAGCGGCCGACCACGCCACGGTCGACATCCTCCGCCGCCACACCGAGCGCTTGAAGGCCATCGTCGAGGACCTACTCAAGCTGGCCGAATTCGAAGACCGCGGCCTGCCTCCCGTCCGGGCCTCCGTCGACGTCCGGGAAATCGCCGAGGGCGTCCTGGAGATGTTCCGTCCCCGTTTTCTGGCCAAGGGGCTTTCCCTCCGTCTCGAGGCCCCGGACGACGGCCTCGTCGTCAAGGCCGACCCCTACCGGATCGAGCAGATGCTGATCAACCTCGTCGACAACGCCTTGAAATACACCGAGGGCGGCGCCGTCGCCGTCAAGCTCGGCCGCGAAGGCGGCCAAACCGTCCTCGAGGTCGTCGATACGGGGATCGGCATCGTCCCGGCCGAGATGAGTCGAATCTTCGAACGCTTCTATGTCGTCGACAAGTCCCGCTCGCGGAGAGCCGGCGGGACGGGGCTGGGGCTTTCGATCGTCAAACACATCGTCGAGGGACATGGAGGGACGGTTGAAGTCCGGAGCGTCCCGGGCGAAGGGACGGCCTTCACCGTCCGCCTGCCTTCGAGCCCGGACGGCTGAGCCGGAGCGCCCCCGAAAACCCGGGTCAAGCCGAGGTCGGAATTCGGGACATGATGGAGAGGCCGAATTCCCGCCGCTTTTTCGGGGGCGATCGAGGCGGTTGACGCAAAGCCGCGTCTGTACTAAAATCAAGGGGTTCCGAGCCGTCCTCATGCCGATTCCCACGACCAACGCCGGAGACGCGGTCGAATGGCTGCTGAGCCGGGGAAGCCTCCCTCTGCTGTACTGGCTCAAGAAAGACGTTCTCGACGTCCCCGTCGACCGCGAGACCCGCAATCTCGAGAAATTCGTCGGCCGGATCCGAATCTGCGAATCCCAAGCGAAAGACGGCAGCTGGCCGGGGGAATTCGGCCGCTGGCGGCGCGTCGACGACAAGACCGGCCGTCTCGTCGAAACGCTCAGAAACCTGTTCCGGCTGCACGATTACGGATCCGGGAGAGCCGAGGTCCCCATCGAACGGGGCATCGCTTTCCTGAGCTCGAGCCAGACCCGGGAAGGCGACTTCCGGGCCGCGTCGATCAACGAATACACCCCCGGCTTCCACGCCCTGACCCTGGAGATTCTCTGCCGGTACGGCCTGGACGCCGATGAACGGGTCGCCAAGGGTTTTCGGTGGATCCTCCGGCACCGGCAGAAGGATGGAGGCTGGGCGATCCCCTGCCGGACCCTGAGCCGGAGGGCGGCGGCCAGGCATTTTCGGCTCGACCCTTCGGGAAAAGGAAAGCCGGCCCAGGCCGACCCGGCCAAGCCTTCGGCCCATTTCATCACCGGCCTGGCCCTCCGGGCCCTGGCCGAATCGCCTTTGCTCCGGGCGGGCCCGGAATGCCGGACCGCGGCCGGCCTTCTCGCCGGCCGGTTTTTCAAGGAAGACAAGTATGAAGACCGCCGGGAGGCCTCCCATTGGGAGGAGCTTTCCTATCCGTTCTGGTCGACGAACATCCTGAGCGTTCTGGACGCCGTCTCGAGAATGCCGCCCGACCAACGGCCGTCGAAAATCGAGGCCGCCTTGGAGTGGCTCATCGGCCGGCGGAACGACTCCGGGTGTTGGGAAGCGAAATCCGGGAAGGCGACGCTCGACGACCATTTGTGGGTGACCTTTGCCGTCCTTCGCGTGCTCAAACGGTTCAACGCCCTCAGCCTCTGACCGCCGTCGCTATTATATCGGCCTGGGGGGCAACATCGGCGACTGCCGGCGGACGTTCTCCGCCGCGGCCGGACTTCTCGTCAAGGGAGGCGTTCGCATTCGGAAAACGTCCTCCCTTTACCGGGCCGAACCCGTCGGACCCCGCGATCAGCCCTGGTTTTGGAACGCCGTCCTGGCCGTGGAATCCCCGTTGGCCCCCCGGGAAATGCTCCAGCTCGCCAAGGCGATCGAATTCGGCCTGGGCCGGAAGCCCGGCCTGCGGCACGGTCCCCGTCCCCTCGACATCGACATTCTCCTCGCCGGCCGGACCGTCCTTCGGTCGGCCGGCCTCGAGATTCCCCATCCCCGCCTGGCCGAGAGGAGGTTCGTCCTCGTTCCCTTGGCCGAAATCGCCCCCCGGGCCGTTCACCCCGTCCGGAGAAAGACGATCCTATCGCTCCTTCGAGAGACCGGAGACCGCTCTTCCGTCATCCGCATGCGTTCGGCGGGAGCGTTTCTCTCTTCGCTTTCGAGAAACGTCCCCTCTTTCACCTCAAAAAAATAGCGTTGAAGAGGAGCTTGAACGTCCCGGCGGACTGGGCCCGGAAGTGGACGGGAAAGCCGAGGAGGACGAGCCGGCCTTTTTCGTAGGTCACCTCGAGGACGGCGCTTCGGTCCTTGAGGAGCTTCTCCCCGTGGATCCATCCGCTCATGAGCATGTTTTCGGCGGCATATTTGGCCACGCTCTTGGCTTCTTTCTTTCCGCCGTAGGCGGGCGAGATCTCGAAGGCCGGGCTGTCGGCGAAAACCCCGGCCCCCTCCTTCGGCAGGCCGTAGGCCAAGGGGTGGTTCGGATCGAATTCCATCCTCAGGATCGACCCTGAGCAGATGAAGTCCTGGGACTTCACCCCCTGGAGGACGTTGCGGGCCGGAGCCCCGAACATTTCGACGGCCATGTCGGCGATCCCGTTCATGAAGACGATCGTCCCTCCCTCTTCGGCGAAAATTTTCAAGTTCCGGAGGCCGTTGGGCGTGATGCCGCCGACGTAGGCCGGAGGCATCGTCCCCTTGGCGTAGCCTTCGACGACGGCCCGGCCGCTTCCGTAATCGGGCATGAGGAGGACGTCGTATTTGGCCTTCAGGCTTCCGGCCCGGATGTCGGCGTCGTGGAGGATGTCGTAGCCGAACTCGTGGCCGTCGAGGATGAAGCGCGTCCATCCCTCCTCCGCGCTCGCCAGCCAGGATTGGTAGACGGCCAGGCGCGGCCAGCGCATTTCGGCGGTTTCGACGTCGGGACGGACGGCGAGCCCGGCGGCGCGCAGGTCGAGGTCCTTGGCGGCTTTCTCGACGACCGCCGCCTGGGCGGAGCCCGAGGGAACGACGAACGAACCCGGGGGATAGGTCCGGCCCTGGACGACGATATCCTTTTTGGCTCGGAACACCCGTCCCCCGGACTTGAGAATTCTGTTGACGGCCGCGTAGGAGGCGTTTTCGCCGGAGCTCAGGAGATAGCCGTATCCCGCCCGGCCTTCGATTTTGCCGGGTCCGCACCGGACTTCCTCTTGGAGAGACATCTTGACGTCCAGGGGAGTCTGGGCGGCGAGGCTCTTGAGGCCGAACTGATAGGGAAGCGTCCAGCCCATCATGTCGTAAGCCTCGAACGGAGCGCCTTCGAAGGCCTTGGAGGCCACGAGGCCCTGCCAGAGGTCGGGATACTTCCGCAGGTCGGGGTACTTCTGTTCCTCGAAGGCGTTCTTGAGAAACAGGCCGAAAGGCTGGGACAGGGGAAGGATGAACGTCCCCGGGGGGTAGGCGATTCCGTCCGAGGTGAAGCCTTCCTCGGCCTTGAAGACATCGAGGCCGAGGAGAATCATCCGGTTGAGGAGGAGGGCGAGATTGCCCGGGTCCGCCTGGTCCGCCGGGAGGATATAACCGTAGGGCGGCTCCTTGCGGAAGCGCTCGATCGTGTCGGATCCCATC
>VGJF01000043.1 GCA_016867585.1 Candidatus Aminicenantota bacterium
ATGTAAACGTCGTCCCAGAAGAGATTCTCGAAGCCGCCGGCCTCGACGAGGGCCTCGAGCCGCGCCCGGACGACGCGGGCGTCGGGAGCCGTCCAATAGGACAGGCCGGCCAAGATGATTCCCTCCCCTCCCATGACGTCCACGCGGCGGACGCGCCCTGCCTCATCGAAGCGCAGGATCCATTCCTTGGCGAATCCCCGCCGGTAGCCGCCGAAGAGCACGGAGGTCTCGGGCCGGGGAAGAAGGTAGTTCCGGTGCATGAGGACGTCCGCCTCGGAAACATAGCTCTCCCCGAGATAGGCCCGGGCGAGATACATCGAGTAGATGTTGTTATAGGCCTCGTAATGCGGATTGTGGAGAAAGGCCAGCCGGCCGTATTTCGCCGCCAAGGGAGCGAAGCTCTCGGCCTTGTGGCCGGTGACGATGACGATCTCGTTGACGCCGGCCTCAAGGAAATTCCGGATCTGCCGTTCGACGATGGGAATCCCCCCGACCTCGACCATCCCCTTGGGCCTGTCGTCGGTGAGGGGCCTGAGACGGGTTCCCGTCCCGGCGGCCATGATGACGGCGTTCAAGGCCGAATGGCCCTCCCTACGGCTTCCGGACCGACGGATCGCCGTCGTTGAAGCGGGTCTTGAGGTGCGAGCCGTCGCAGAACGGCTTGTTTTTCGAGGCCCCGCAGCGGCATGGGGCATATTGGCTCTGGGCCGGGAAGTCCTCCGTCTTCTTCCAGGACTCCGGCTCCTTGTCGGCCCCGACGACCATGATCTCCCGGGACAGGGGAACATCGCCGGCGACGAGATAGGGCCCGTCCTTGAGGACGCGGATTTTCTTGGGGGCGGTTTTGCCCATGGTTTTCTCCTCGACAGCGGGAGGCGTCGCCCGCGGCCCGGCCATTATACCATCCGGCGCCTCAGCTCAAACACGGTTTCGTAAATCGCCCGGGCCTTGTCGTCCGGTGTCGAGAATTTCGGCCGGGCTGGGGCGGATGTTGAGAAAAGCCCGCTGAAGCCGCGCTCCTACCCGACGATTCCGCCGTCCTTGACCCGGGGCTCTAGGCGCTCGCCCTCCGAATGGGCCACCACGGCCGCGGCGGCGATGTCGCCGGTGATGTTCATCGCCGTCCGGAACATGTCCAGGATGCGCTCGACGCCCATGATCAGGGCGATCCCCTCGAGGGGAATTCCCACCTGCCGGAGGACGATGACCAGCATGAGAACGCCCATGGCCGGAGCGCCGGCCGCTCCGATCGAGGCCAAGGTGGCGGTCAGGACGATCGTCAGCTGGGCGACGAGGCTGAGATTGAGGCCGTAGACCTGGGCGATGAACACGGCCGTCACGCCCTGGTAGAGGGCCGTGCCGTTCATGTTGATCGTCGCCCCCAGCGGGAGGACGAAACTCGTTATCTCTCGCGAAACGCCGATCGTCTCCTCGGCGCATTCCATGCTGACCGGCAGGGTGGCCGAGCTCGAGCTCGTGCTGAAGGCCAGGAGCTGGGCCGGGAAAATCCCCTTCCAGAACTTGAAATAGGGGTACCGGGCCAGGAGGGAGACGGCCGCCGGATAGGTCGCGGCCAGGATGAGCAGCCCGCCGATCGTCACGAGGCTGTAGCGGAGGAGCGACATCAGGATGTCGGCCCCGAAGGTGCCGACCACGGAGGCGATGAGGGCGAAGACGGCGTAGGGCGCGATGCGGATGACGACGTGGACGATCTTGACCATGATGTCGTTCACCGCCTCGAAGAAAACCAGGACGGGATGCATCTTCTTCTTGTCGAGAAGGGTGACGACGACGCCCATGAACATGGCGAAAAAGATGATCTGGAGCATGTCGGCCTGGACGAGCGATTGGGCGGGGTTGTCGGGAATGATGTTGACCAGGACCTCCCCAAGGCCGGGCTGCTTCTCCGCCCGCCGGGCCTGGTCGCCGGCCGCTTCCCCGTATTCGGCCTTGAGCCGGGTCTGGACGGACTCCGGAATGTTGCTCCCGGGCTTGAGGGTGTTGGCCAGGAAAAGCCCCAGGGCGACGGCAAAGACATAGTAGATCAGGAAGAAAGCGATCGTCTTGCCGCCGACGCGGCCGAGTTTCTTGAGGTCGCCCAGGCTGGCCACGCCGACGAGCAGCGAGGCGAAAATGAGGGGAATGATGACCATCTTGATCAGGCGGATGAAGGCCGTGCCCACGGGCCGGATGACGGCCGCGTCCGGCCCATAGACGAGCCCGGCCACGGCGCCGAGGAACAAGCCCGCGAGAATTTTCGTCGGGACGCCCGACTTTCTGAGGGCGGTCAAGGCCAGAACGGCCAGGGCGCCGAGGAGAAGCAGCGTCTGGACGATTTTGGCCGCCGCCGAGGCGGCCGGCGTGCCGAGGGCGATCGCCGCCCCGCCCAACACGGCCGCGGCCGCGACCCCCGCCAGCCGCCGGCCCATGTCGTTTTTCTTTGTCTTCATGCCCGGATCGTCCTTCTCCCGTCTTCGAACGTCAGAAATCCATATCACACATCACCGTCCTTCGCAAGGCTCGAGGTTTCGAGACAGCGATTCCGTATCTTTGGAAATTGGATGGGGCGGCCTCGCCGGCGGATCCGCTCAAAAAGCCATCCAAGACTCCTCGTTCTCGCTCCGGCACGGCGTTCCTTCGACGAGGAGGTCCGTCCGGGACAATCGAGACCCGGGGTCCATCCGTTTTCGGTGAGGCTTCCGGTATTCCCACGGCGGTACGGGATCGGGCCGCGACCAGAGACCCCTCTTGTCCCGCCGGGCTTCCTTTTCGGCCTCGGCCAAGGCCGGGTCGTTCCGGCCGCGCTTGTAATGCCAGGCCAGACCCGCTTTCAGAAGCTCGAGCGAAACATCCCGGCCGCCGACGATGACCCGGCCGACGATCCGGCCGTAGTCGTCCGGATAATACGGCCTGACCTGGACCGTTTTGCCGAAGATGAGGTTCGAGGTGAACTGCTTGGCCCTCATCCCGAAGTCTTGTCCGAGCTCGGGACAGTCGATCCCCTCAAGGCGGATTTTCACGACTCCGCGGGAAAGCATCACCGAGACGGTGTCTCCGTCGCCGACGCCGACGCACCGGCCCGAGGCCATCGCCCCGAAGAGGAGCCCCGCCGCCAACCCCATCAATGGGACCGGACGGGCGCGGACGAAGGACATGGCCGTCATCTCCCGGCGAGGCGGCCGCGCGCGTTGACGTTGTCCATGCTCGGAGGCCATCATGTCACGCCGCCGACAAGCCTGTCAACGTCCGAAATCCCTTTTTCGGACGGAATCGCCGGCGGCGAGGACAAAGGATTGTCCTTCGTCCGAAAAATCTATAAACTGTAACCTTTCGACCGTCCCGCTTTCGAGAGGAGACGATGCAGGCCAAGACCGATTCGACGATCGCCGACAAATTGCCCGCCCGCCTCCGCCGCCTCGAAGAGCTCGTCTACAATCTTTGGTGGTCCTGGCACCGCTCGGCCCGGGACCTGTTCAAGATGCTCGACCGGATGCTCTGGATCGGAACGCGCCACAATCCGATCCTCATCCTCCGCGAGGTCCCTCCCGACCGACTCGCCGCCGCCGCCAAGGACCCGGCCTTTCTCCGCCATTACGACGCCGTCCTCATGGAGATGGACCGCGACCTCAAGACCGACGGACACTGGTTCGCCCGGACGCACCCCGCCACGGAACAGCCGACGATCGCCTATTTCTCGGCCGAATTCGGGGTTCACATCTCTCTCCCGATCTATTCCGGCGGCCTCGGCGTCCTCTCCGGCGACCACCTCAAGGAGGCCTCGGACCTAGGCCTGCCCCTCGTCGCCGTCGGGTTCCTCTACGAGCAGGGCTATTTCCGCCAGCGGATCGACGCCAACGGCTGGCAAGAGGCCATTTACCCCGCCTTGACGATCGAACAGGCCGCCCTCAAGCCCGTTCTCGACGAAGGCCGATGCTGCCGGACCGTATCCGTCGAGGTCGGCAACCGGACGGTGGCCCTGCAAATATGGAGAGTCGACGTCGGCCGGGTCCCGCTCTTCCTCATGGACGCCAACCACGACGGCAACGCCCCCTGGGACCGGGAGCTTACGGCCCGGCTCTACGGCGGGGACCAGGAAATGCGGATCCAGCAGGAAATCCTCCTCGGCATCGGCGGCGTCCGCATCCTCCGGGCTCTCGGCTGCGAGCCCCGCGTTTGGCACATCAACGAAGGCCACTCGTCCTTCATGCTTCTCGAGCGGCTCCGCGAGCTCGTGGCCTCGGGCCGGGACATGCCGACGGCCATGGAGATGGTCAAGGCCGAGACGGTCTTCACCACTCACACGCCCGTCCCGGCGGGCCATGACGTTTTCTCCTACCATCTCATGGACCAGTACTTCCAGGGGCTTTGGCCTCGCCTCGGGCTGTCCCGCGACGAATTCCTGGCCTTGGGCCGGGCCGACGACGGCCATGGCGGGGGGTTCAACATGACGGCCCTGGCCCTCCGCCTCAGCCGCCGGGCCAACGCCGTCAGCCGGCTCCACGGAGAGGTCTCCCGAAAGATGTGGCGGGTCCTCTGGCCGGACCGGCCGGAAGAGAGAGTCCCGATCGGCCACGTCACCAACGGCGCCCATGTCTCCTCCTGGGTCGGCAGCGTCCTCCACTCGCTTTTCCGCAAGCACCTCGCCCCGGACTGGGTCGAACGTCATGACCAGCCGACGCTCTGGGAAAAGGTCGAGGACATCCCCGATGCCGAACTCTGGGCCGCCCATCGGGCCCTAAAGCGCAAGATGCTCTCGGTCATCCGGGAGCGCGCCCGCGTCCAGCGGATCGAACGGTCGGCCTCGGCCGAGCAGCTGCTGGCTTCCGGGATCCTCCTCGACCCGGAAGCTCTGGTCATCGGATTCGCCCGCCGGTTCGCGACCTATAAGCGGGCGACGCTCGTCCTCCGCGACGCCGAGCGGCTGGCCGGCCTTCTCCACGACAAGGATCAGCCGATCCAGATCGTCTTCGCCGGTAAAGCCCATCCGGCCGACGACCCGGCGAAACGCCTTCTTCAGGAAGTCTTCTGGACGGCCCTCAATCCCCAGACCGGAGGCCGGGTCGCTTTCGTCGAGGACTACGATCTCCAGGTCGCCCGCTACCTCGTCCAGGGCGTGGATGTCTGGCTGAACACCCCCCTCCGTCCGCTCGAGGCCAGCGGGACGAGCGGGATGAAGGCCGCCCTGAACGGCGTCCTCAACCTCAGCATCCTGGACGGCTGGTGGGCCGAGGCCTACAACGGACGCAACGGCTGGGCGATCGACCCGGGAATCGGAGACGCCCCGCCGGGAGGGGACAGGGACGCGGTCGAGGCCGAGGCTCTTCACCAGCTCCTGGCCGAGGAAGTCACGCCCCTCTTTTACAAGAGGGACATCGACGGCGTCCCCCGCGGCTGGGTCGAAATGATGAAGAACGCGATCCGGACGGCCGGCGAACTCTTCTCCGGCCGGCGGATGGTCCAGCAGTACGCGCGGGAGTACTACCTCCCCGCGCTCGCCGACGCCCTGGCCCCCGGCCCCGAGACCGGGAGGAGATGAAATCCGCGGCCTTTTTGGCGAAATCCTTTCCCCGCGGATTTCCCGAAGCCCGCGCCCGAATGCGCCCTGACGTTCAAGGCCGATCCCTCAACCGGTCCATCGTCCGCTCGATCGTCAGAAGAAGGTTGTACGGTTTGAGCGGTTTGGAGACATAGTCGTCCATCCCCGCGTTCAGGCACCGCTCCCGGTCGCCGGCCATGGCGTGGGCGGTCATGGCCACGATGGGCAAATGGCCGCCGGTCTCCCCTTCCCTCTCCCGTATGGCCGCCGTCGCCTGGAAACCGTCCATTTCGGGCATCTGGATGTCCATGAGGACGAGATCGAATTGTCCCCGATCGAGAGTCTCCAAGGCTTCTTTTCCCGTTCCGGCGACCGTCACTTTGTGGCCCCTATTTTCGAGGATCCTGACGGCCAATTTCTGGTTGATGACGTTGTCCTCGGCCAAGAGGATTCTGAACCGTTCCCGACTCTTCGACAAGGAATGGCGGGTGATCAAAGGCGCCGGGGCGGCCTTGGCCTCCGGCATTCCCAAGGCCAGCATGATCGCATCCAGGAGCTGGGATTGCTTGACGGGCTTGGTCAAATACGCCGCCAGGCCGAGGTTCCGGCACCGGACCGAATCCCCCCGGAATCCGGAAGAGCTGAGCATCATGATGACGATGCGGCCGTGGTCCGGATGTCCCTTGATCCGTTCGGCCAGCCCAAATCCGTCGGTTTCGGGCATGTTGGCGTCGGTCAAAACGAGCTGAATGGGCCGTCCCCCCCTCGTCGCGTCATCCAGGGCGGCGACGGCTTCATCCGCCGAAGCCGCGACGGAGGGCGCCATCCCCCAATGCGCCAGGATGTCCTTGAGAATCCGGCGGTTCGTCGCGTTGTCGTCGACGACGAGGACGGGAAGGCCCTGCAAATCCCGGAAAAGCAGGCGGGGACGCTCCTCCTCCCCGCCCGTTTCGCTCTCCAGCTCGACCGTGAAATGGAAGATGCTCCCCCGGCCGGATTCGCTCTCGGCCCAAATCCGCCCGTTCATCAGTCCTACGAGCTGAGCGCTGATGGCCAGCCCCAGGCCCGTGCCGCCGAAGATCCGGGTCGTCGAACTGTCGACTTGGGTGAACGGGTCGAAAATGACTTCGAGCTTGTCGGCCGGGATGCCGATGCCCGTGTCCCGGACCTGGAAATGCAGATGGATGCGGCGGCCGATCTTTTCCTCGGAAGAGACCGAGAGCACGACCTCGCCGCGGGACGTGAATTTCACCGCGTTCCCGAGGAGGTTTGTCAGGACCTGGCGCAGCCTCCCCGGGTCGCCGCGGAAAAATTCCGGGATGTCGGGCGGAATCTCATAAGCCATTTCCAAGCCTTTATTTTCGGCTTGAAGGGCCAGGCTGGAAATGATGGAGTGGACGGCGTCGCGGAGGTTGAAGGGAATGGTTTCGAGTTCGATTTTTTTGGCTTCGACTTTGGAAAAATCGAGGATGTCGTTGATGATCGTCATCAACGCGTCGGCCGAAGTCTTGATCGTTTCCAGGTATTCCCTTTGGAGGGGCGTGAGTTCGGTCTCGAGGGCGAGCTCGGTCATACCGAAAATGCCGTTCATCGGCGTCCGGATCTCGTGACTCATGTTGGCCAGGAATTCGCTCTTGGCCCGGTTGGCCTCCCGGGCGGCGGCCTCGGCCTTCTTGATTTGGGTGATGTCCGTGTAAACGGCCATCATCCCGGCGATCTCGCCGCCGGCGACGACCGGAGCCCCGGCGACGAGGACATCGACCGGCGATCCGTCCTTGCGGTGGCGGACGGCTTCGAAAGGGCTGAACGAACGCCCCGACAAGACTTCCTTTTGGACGCGGACGGCTTCGCCTTTTTGGTTCGGGAGGACGACGATGTCGTCGATGTTCCGCCCCAGGACCTCGTCTCTCCTCCAACCAAATATTTTTTCCGCCCCCTGGCTCCATTCGACGATCGTGGAGTCGGCGTTCGTGGCGACGATGGCGTTCGACGAGCTGAAGAGGATGGCTTCGAGGTATTTCTTCCTCCGGTCGAGCTCCTCCTCGGCCTTCCTGCGGACGGCGATCTCGCGACGGAGCTCGGCCGTTCGGGCTTCGACCTGCCGCTCGAGGTCGGCCGCCCGCCGCCGGGCGGCGGCGCTCCGGCGCCAGACCGAACTCGCGACCGCCAGGCCCAGAGCCAGGACCGCCAACCCCTGAAACCACCAGGTTCTCCAGACGGGCGGGACGATCCGCAAAGCCAGAGACGCGCCTTCCTCGTTCCAGACGCCGTCGTTGTTGGCGGCCTTGACCCGAAAGACATAACGCCCGGGCTTGAGGTTCGAATAGCTGGCGAAACGCCGGTTGCCGACGTCGTTCCAGGCCTCGTCGAAACCGTCGAGCCGATAGGCGAAACGGTTCTTCTCGGGAGCGGCATAATGGAGAGCGGCGAAGGACAAGGTGATCATCCGGTCGCTGAGCCGCAGGTCGACGGAGGCCGTCCGGATCATCGACCGTTCGAGGATGCGCCGGCCGTTGAAAAGGCCGCCCACGGGAACCGGACGGTTGAAGATTTCGAGGTCCGTCAGGACGACGGGCGGAGGGAAGGGATTGTCCCTGATTTCGGACGGAAAGAAGGCGTTCAGTCCGTTCGTCCCCCCGAAAAACATCTCTCCGGACGCGGCCCGATAGGAGGCACCGCCGTTGAATTCGTTGCCCTGGAGCCCGTCCGCGGGCCCGTAAACTTTGACGACACCGGACGCAGGATCGAGGCGGCAGATCCCGGCATTCGTCGAGACCCAGACATGATCTTCGGCGTCGACGAGGACGCCGTAAATCATCGCATTCGAGAGCCCCTCCTTCTCGGCATAGCAGGAAAACCGGCCGGTTTCCGGGTCGAGGCGGGCCAAGCCCTCGGTCGTCCCGATCCAAAGCCTCCCTCGGGAATCTTCGGCCAGGGACATCACGAAATCGCCGCAGAGGCTCATGCCCGCCTCTCCTTGACGATAGCCCGTGAACCGGTCGGATTCCGGTTCCCAACGACTGAGGCCGCCGCCGAAGGTTCCCACCCAAAGCCTTCCGAGCCGATCCTCCAAGATCGCCCGCACCGAATCGTGGCTCAAGCTCCCCGCGTCGGCCGGGTCGTGGAGGTAGCGGACGAATTTCGTCTGGCCGGGATCGAGGCGATTCAAGCCGCCGCCGTCCGTGCCGACCCAGAGGCATCCCGCGCGATCCATTTTCAGACTTCTGACGGAATCGCGACTGAGACTCCCGGGATCGGACGGGGAATGGCGGAAACGGACGAAGGTTCTGTCCTTCGGGTCATAGCAGGTCAGTCCGCCTCCTTGAGTGCCGATCCAAACTTTTCCGGAGGCGTCGATGACGAGGGCATAGACATTGGGGCTTCCCAGGCTCTGCGGCCGGAGGGGGTCGTGTCCGAGATGGGCGATCCGGCCGGCTTTCCGATCGACGACGTCGACGCCTTTGTCCTCCGTGCCGACCCAAAGACGGCCGGCCGCGTCCTCGGCCACGGCCCGGACGTTGTTCGACGTCAAGCTTCTCGGGTCGTCGGGCCGGTTCTCGAAAAGGAAGAACCGGTTCCGGTCGGGCACGAACTTATTGAGGCCCCGGCCCCGCGTTCCGACCCAGAGGATTCCCGTCCGGTCCTCGAACAGGGAGACGATGTAATCATAGCTCAGGCTCTCCGGATCCGACGGATGGCTGCGGACGACGTCGAAATCGCGGCCGCTCTCGTCGAAAACGTTCAATCCGTCGAGAGTCCCGACGAGGATCCTGCCGGCCCGGTCTTCGTAGAGCACGGTCACGGAGTCGTGGCTCAGGCTCCGCGGGTTGCGAGACTCCCTCCGGAAGCGCTCGAACCGGCCTTCGGCCCCGACGAGGAGGTTCAAGCCGCCGTCCTCGGTCCCGACCCACACCCGGCCGCGGCGGTCTTCGAGGACGGCCCGCGCCCGTCTCGAACTGAGACTGGAGACGTCCGAGGGACTGTGGCGGAACATGCGGAAGGCGCCGTTCGTCGGGTCGTAGCGGGCCAGACCTCCGTCCGTCGCCAACCAAAGGATGCCGCCGGCCCCTTTGGCGAGGCCGTAAACGATGTCGCCGGCGGAGGAGGACGGATCCGGACGGTATGCTCTGAACGTGCCGGTATTCCGGTCGAAAGAGTTCAATCCCCCGCCCAGTGTCGCGATCCACAATCGGCCGGCTTCGTCCTCTATGATCGCGGTCACGACGTTCGCGCTCAAGCTCCCGGAGTCGCCGGGAACGTTCCGATAGTTGACGAAGGCGTCCTTGTCCTCGTCGTATCGGCTCAGGCCGTCGTTCGTCCCGACCCAAAGCCCCCCCCGACGGTCGACGGCCAGGGCCCGGACCCACTTGTGGCCGAGGCTGTCGGCGGCCCCGGAGGGCCGGTAAATTTTGACGTTCAACCCGTCATAGCGATTGAGGCCGTCCTCGGTCCCGATCCATAAAAAACCCGCTCCGTCTTGGGCGACGGCCATGGCCGACCCCTGAGACAATCCTTCCCGGATCGTCAGGTGGGCGAAGCGGTTAAGAAACGATCCGACGGGATTCCCCGTCTGGGCCGGGGCCAGACGGCCTCCGCACAACAACGCCCAGATGAAAGCCGGAAAAACGCCTGAAGCGACCCCTCTTCGTCTCCGTCTCCGTCTCACGGTCTCCTCCTCGATATTCTGTCCCCTCTCTTCGGGAAATCTTAGTGACCGCCTCCAGGCGTGTCAAGCCGGACTTGACTTTGGCCTCTTTTTGAAGAAAAATTTTCTCGAATTTATTGGGTTTTGGACGGGAGACACGTTTTTATCGAGGGGAATCAGGTATGGCCGATGCATCGCCGTTGAACATCCTCATCGCCGAAGACGACCCCGTTTCAAGTCGGCTCCTCCAAAGGTCGGTCGAAAACTGGGGATTTAAGGCCGTCCTCGCCCGCGACGGCGGCGAGGCCTGGGAGAAGCTGCGCGACCCGGCGATCCGACTGGCCGTCTTGGACTGGGAAATGCCCGCCGCCGACGGACCCGACCTCTGCCGAAGGCTTCGGGCCCAACCGAACAGGCGTTACACCTACACCATCCTCTTGACTTCCCGCGACAAGCCGGAAGACATCATCCTCGGATTGGAGGCCGGCGCGGACGACTACATGACGAAGCCGGTCGCTCTTCCCGAGCTCCGGGTCCGGCTTCAGACGGGCAAACGGATCATCGAACTCGAAGACAAACTCCTTCAAAACCAAAAGCGCCTAGCCGACCTGGCGACGAAGGACGGGTTGACCAAACTCTGGAACCGGCGGACGATCCTCCAATTCCTCGGCGAGGAGTTCGCCGAGGGAAAGAGGCGGAAAACTCAGACGGGCGTCGTCATGATCGACGTCGACCACTTCAAGGAGATCAACGACACCTGCGGCCATTTAGCCGGAGACCGTGTTCTCGTCGCTCTCGCCCAGCGGCTCAAGAAAGCCATCCGCCCGTACGATCGGATCGGCCGCTATGGCGGCGACGAAATCCTCGTCGTCCTTCCGGACTGCGGGGGGAAGGACGCGGCGGCCATCGCCGAACGGCTTCGCCTGAAATCCATCCGCTGGCCCGCCTATCTCGGAAAGCAAGCGCTGGGATTCACCCTCTCGATCGGCGTCTCTTCGACGGAACACCTGAAACGGCCGACGATCGACGGCCTCATTCAGTCCGCCGACCAAGCCCTTTACGAAGCCAAACTCTCCGGGCGGGATCGCGTCGTTTCGGCGAAAACAAGAACGTCCCGGAGGGCCCGAGGCAGCCATGACAACAACGAAGAATGACTTTCCGCCCTTCCTCCGGGAAGAAGCCCTGGAGCGGGCCGGCGGCGACGCGAAATTATTGGACGAGCTCCTTTCCCTCTATCATGAGGAATTCGGGTCGAAATGCCGCGACCTCGCCGAAGCCATCGCTCGAAAAGACGCGGACGAAATCCGGAAGCTCGGCCACGGATTGAAAGGGTCGTCGGCGAACCTCAGCCTGCCGGCGCTCCGGGAAGCCGCTTGGGCCGTGGAGAAGGCCGGGATGGAAGGCGATATCGAAAAGGCCCGGGAGGCCCTTCGCCGTCTCGCGGGCGAATACGACCGGTTGAAAGCTTCCCTCGGCTAAGGACCGATCCTTCGCTCGCCGGCCGGCCGAGGTGACACTCCTCAAGGCAGGATTTCGAGGCGGCGGCGGGGCGAAAGCGATCCCTGAGGCTCGAACCAGGTCACGCCCTCGACGACCATGTCGAAACGCAGTTCGTAGGCGCCGGGAGGAAGGATCCCCGGAACGGAAACGGTCAAGCGGGCGCTCCGGCCCGGCTCGACATCGCCGGGGAGCGGCGTGCGGCCGAGATCTTCCCGAAGCCCCTCTCCGGCCAAGCGGCAGACTTTAACGCCGCAGGTGACTTGTCCGCCGAAGCGACGGCCGCGGGCCCGCCACGTCACCGTCCCCTTGTTGAAGACGCCGAGCTCGAAGGTGATCGGCTCCCTTTCCCGGACACGCTCCGGAGACGGCCCGACGGTGATTTCGGCCCGGAGCCGGCCGATGAGCTTGTCGGGGGGAAGGAAGGTGTCGGCGGGACGCTCCGGCCCCTTGTCGAGGACAAATCGGGCGAACTCAGAAGGACCGAGGCGCATTCGGCTGAATCCGGCCTCCACGGCCAGCCGCCGGATAAGCGGCAAGGACACTCCCTTTTCAATGACCCCCTCCTCGCTCATCCGCGTCCGCGGCAATGGCCGGGTGGGATGGTCCGTCCCGGGTTCGGAAAAGACCGCCCGGCCTCCCGGCTTCAGGATGCGGAAAATTTCCCTGAGCGCCGAGGCATAGGAAGGGAGATGGTGGAGGGCGTTCAGGCAAAGGACCCCGTCGAAGGACTCTCCGGAGAACGGCAGGTCCTGTCCGCGCCCCACGACGAATCCCGCTTCCTCGCGAAAAACGAGCCGGCTGTCCGAGGAGAGGCGCTTCCGGCCGCGGCGCATCATTTCCGGGGACAAATCGAGAGAAACGGTCCGGACGCCCAGCCGCTGGAGGAACTCCGTCGCCCAGAACGTCCCCGCGGCCAGGTCCAGGACGAGGTCGTCGGGACGGGGAGCCAGGAGCTCGAAGGCCAGCGACACGTCGAAGAGGTAGTTCCAGCTCTCCAGCCAGGTCGTCCAGTGGAGGGGAAAATTCAGCGTGTGCGTCTCGGGGTGTTTTTCGTCGGCTCTCGCTTCGGCCGCGTCGGAGCGGCGGGCGGCGGAAGGAGCGCCGCGGTTTTCCCAGGCCAAGAGCTCCTCCGAAGACATGGCTTCGAGACGGTCCTCGCCCGGAATCCCGGTGAAGCCGAACCTCGGCCGGGGGGGAGGCGGGCCGGGCCCGTCTTCGGGAGGGGGCGCGGGAGGAGGCTCGGCCGACGCCGGAACCCGTCCCGCCGGCAAAGAATTCCCTCCGGCGAATTTCCCAAGGATTGTCCGCAGGCGCGTCCTGATGCTCAAAGCCGGTCCCGCCTGAGATTATGGAAAACGTTCGAACAAGGGCTTACCTCCAGCCGGCCGATATGACGACATCGATGATCCGGGCCGCGGGGGTGACTTTCCAGGACCTAAGCTTCCCGCCCCGCACCCGTCCTTCGACGACCGTCCGGTACGGCGCGTGAAGCTTGAAGTCGGCCTCCCAGTCCTTGGGCCAGGCGGGAAGAAGGTAGATCGCCTTGCCCTCGGTCTGGAGGAGCATCGCCTGGACGGCCTTGACGAGGATGCCGCCGTGGTCCTGGTCGGGCGTCCAGTCGTAATTCGGACCCCAGAAAGCCGGGAAGCGGCAGTTCGGGTCGCTCGCCCGGGCCCGGGCGACGACGTTGGCCTTGGCTTCTTCCACAAGGCCGAGATAGGCCATGAAGACGTCGTCCTGCCTCCAGCCGGAATGCCCCCTGTCTTCCCGATGGCGCAGGGCTTCGATGCCCAGCCGGACGTTTTCTTTCTCGAAGGAGCAGAGGCGGAAGGGAAAGACCGCGTAGAGCTCGGGATTTTCGACGTTGCGCTTGTCGGCGAATCTCTCCGCCGGGGCGAGCATCCGGACACCGTCGACCTCGCGGACCGGAAGGTCGGGGAGCTTTGTCCGCAACGACTCGACGAACCGCCGCGAATCGGAGGCGACCAGGTTGGCCGGGAGCGCGAGAAGGCGGGCCGCGAGAGCATGGAGCCCGGCCAGCTCGGACATCGGATTGGTCGAATCCCACCAAGTTTCGAGGGCCTGGGCGGGGTGCATGACCAGCTTCCCCCGCTCGTCGGTCTTGTAATACCGGTCGAAGAAGGTCATGACTTCGACGGCGACGGGAATCGCTTTCTCCTTCAGAAAAACTTCGTTCTCGGTGTGTTCCCAATAATCGAACATCATCCAGGCCAGCTCGAGTCCCGAAACCCACTCCCATTTGTGCCAGCCCGAGGTCTGGAGCTTGTCCTCCCGCTCCGCGGCCGGCTTGTCCCAGCCGTAGGACTCCATGAAAACGGCCCCCCAGGGATAAAGGCATTCGGGGTAATAAGCCCCCGGATGGCCGAAATAGCGGCGGGTCCGGTACTTGCTGACTTCAAAGACTTCGCCGGCATACATCTTGAAGAAGGGCTCGAAGAGGTCGAAATCGCCCGAGGCGCAGGCCCCGATGTAGGGAAGGCGGGAGTTCTGCCACCAGTAGCCCGGCCCCCAGCGGCGGTAGTCGGCGTCGCCGGGCTTGTCCGGCCAGGCGACGTTGAAGATGCTGCCGTTGAACTTGATCGGATAGGCGCCCCGGCCGCCGCAGGCGTTGATGAACCGCTGGAGGGTGTAGCCGCGCGCCACATCGTGCCCCGGGCCGGCCGCGGACCCCGCCGTCCCTCCCCCGCTCTCGGCCCGGTCGCGGACGAGAACGCGGCTTCGCTCCCAGAATCCCGCCCACCAGTCCAGATGGGCCTTCCGCCGCTTGTCCAGGCCGACGGCCTCGACCGCGGCCGCGGTCCGGCGGAGGTCATCGAGCCATTCCTCGACCGTGGCCGGCTGCTTCGCGAGGACGTAGACGCTGAACCGGTGGCCCGCGCCGGGCGGGCTATCGATGCGCCGGTCGTCGAACCGCCGACCTCCCTCGGCCCGGATGAGCCCCCCGAAGGTCCGATGGAGAAGAGGATCTTTCCACGGCGCGCCCATCAGATCCTGGAAGGCCATCGTCAGCTCGGGGCCGACGGATTTGATATTCCGGTGGCACCACGCGATCTCGCCGTCAAGGTTCGTCAGGACGGTGTCGGGCTCGATGACCGTCGGGATGAGCTTCCCCGGAGGGGCGTTGTGGTAGATGTCGCTGACCTCGAGGGAGGGAAGCGTCGCCCTCTCCGTCCGCCAGAGCTCGATGGAGGCCGAAGCCCGGACCGAGGCTTCGCCTTCGGTCTGGACGTGAACCACGGGATGATTCGCGTCCACCCAGATGCGGGTCCGGACCGGGCGGCCCTCGGCCCGGCCTTCGATGGAGATTTCGCCCTGCCTCAAGAGAAGCTCCTGCCGGAAAGACGATCCCGGACCGAAGGGATTGGGGCGGAGCGAGACGCGGACCCGGCCGAGCTTGAGGAGGCGGCCGTTGTCGCCCCAGGCGTCCGTTTTCCCGATGTAGAAAAGGATGTCGCCCGAGGATTCAGCCCAGACATTCAGGCCGATATCCCCGTTGCCCAAGGGCATCGACCCCCGCCCGTCTTGGCTGGGGGAATCCCAGACGACATTGTGGTCCTCGAGCCGCATCGGCGATTCGTCTTTCGGCGCGCAAGCCGAGGCGGCAAATAGGGCCCCGGCGGTCAAGATGACGGGCAGAATCTTTCCGAAGCTCATCGACGGCCTCCTCGTCGCCGTCAGGTTATCACGGTCATGCCGAAAAGGCCAGGCGCGGCCATGAAGGCCGCCGAGGAGGGCATCAGCCTCAACCGCTTGGTCAGCGCCAAGCTAAGCGGAAACTCGGGGCCTTCCGCGAGCGCAAAGCGGACCCCTATTGTCTTGACACGCCGCCGAACCTTCCTTATCCTTCCTCCGAAGATGAGGCGGATCATTCCATGAGCCAAAGGGCCCCGGCCGGACAAGCGGCCATCAAGGTCCTTTTGGCCGTCGCGGCCGGGCTGCTGGCCGGAGCGGGAGGATACACGTTCTTCTACGCCGAGGGGCTGTCCTACTTGTCGGACGACCCCCGGGCCTGCCTCAACTGCCACATCATGCGGGAGCAGTACGAAGGCTGGCGGAAAGCCAGCCATCATGCCGCCGCCGGCTGCAACGGATGTCATGTCCCCGCCGGCTTTCCGGCCAAATGGTTGACCAAAGCCTCGAACGGCTATCACCATTCCAAGACCTTCACCCTTCAGGATTTTCAAGAGCCGATCCGGATCAAGCCCGGCAACGCGGCCATCCTCGCCGCCAACTGCCTGCGCTGCCACGGAGATCTCGTCGGCGAAATCATGGGGCGCCGGCCGGCCGGGACCGAGGCTCCCGATTGCCTCCGCTGCCACGCCGACGTCGGTCACGGACCCGGCCGATAGACTGAAAGCGGGAGAAACAGCCATGAAAAAGTTGCGTTACGCCGCCGCCGCCGTTCTCGCCGCCCTGACCACGGCGGGAGTCCTCGTTCTCCGGGAGAACGTCTCCCGCCGCAAAGCCGAAGCCCGGCAAACGGCCTTTCCCGTCGCCGTCCTCGACGAACAGACGGAGGATCCGGCCGTTTGGGGACGGAACTTCCCCCGTCAGTACGATTCCTACCGGAGAACGGTCGACATGGAACGGACCCGCCACGGCGGGAGCGAGGCCGATCCCTTCGCCGTCGGCCAGGACGGCGTGCCCAAGACGACGAGCAAGATCGAACAAGATCCCCGGTTGAAAACGCTCTGGGACGGCTACGCCTTCGCCGTCGATTTCCGCGAGGAGAGGGGCCACGCCTACATGCTCCACGACCAGAAGGAGACCGAACGCGTCCTCCGGCGACCGCAGGTGGGGTCCTGCCTCCACTGCCATGCCTCCACGGTCTTGGCCTATCGCCGGGCCGGAATCGAGGCCGGGGCGCCCGGCCGGCTGGCCGACCCCCTTCTCGGCCCGGCCGGCCTCGAACAGCTCAAGAAAGGATTCGTCGTCGTTTCGGCCGAACCCTATGCCGAAGCCGTCCGGAGGGTCGAGAATCCGGTCTCCTGCCTGGACTGCCACGACCCGGCGACCATGGCCTTGCACATCACCCGTCCGGCCCTGCTCGACGGCCTGGCCGCGCTGGCCTCGAGCGGCGACCCGGTGCCCCATCTCCCCTCCCTCGAAAAATGGCGGCGGGGAGACCGCGGCCGGCCTTACGATCCGAACGGGGCGGCCTCGCCCCAGGAAATGCGGGCCCTGGCCTGCGCCCAGTGTCATGTCGAATATTATTGCGGCCCCAAGACGACGCTGTTCTTCCCCTGGGCGAAAGGGCTCAAGGCCGAGCAG
>VGJF01000044.1 GCA_016867585.1 Candidatus Aminicenantota bacterium
GGGCGTCGGCCTCGTCGGCCAGGCGGCGCTCATAAGGCTGGGCGAAGCGACGGTAGAGCGCGGGCGAGATGAGCTCCGGGCCGGCCGGGCTGTCGCCGTTCGAAACCATGTCCGCTCCCGCGCCGGCCATAAGGCGGATGAACTCGGCTCCGGCGGCGGCGCAATGCTCGAGAAGGGCTCGGGCATCGTCCTGGCGCCGTTCGTCGAGAAGGTCCATCATCCAGTTGGCCGGACCCCGCATCATCCCGGCCAGGGAGAACGGCGCCTGGTCGCAATTTCCCCGGACGAAGACCTCGCCGCCGAAGTGCGATTTCAGCCGGCGGACGGCCTCGATCCAGACCTGGACCCGGGGGTGACGGCCGACCTCAGGAGGGGGGAGGTCCCGAACGGCCTCCAGGGACGCTATCGCGGGCCCTGCCCATCGCGCCGGCTGGTCCTCCGGATGATCGATGCGGACGCCGACCGCCTCGGCCAGGGTGACCGTGTCCACATCGACTAAGATGCCGTCGTACTCGTACGTCTCGACGGCGCGTATGAAGCTCGCCGCGACGGCCTCCGGGTCGCTCCGGAAGCGTCTCTGGGAATAGCCCGCCTCCCGGGCGGCCATGAGGAAATTGTGGAGGATGACCGGGACGCGGTCGGGCCGCTCGCCGCGGAGCGCCGCCGAGATGCGCTTGAAACCGTTCATGATGCCGGGCTGCCGAGCGCCGTCGGGTCGATCCGCTTGACCGTTCCCCCCTCGAGCCGGCTCTCCTCGGCCGTGAAGCCGATGAGATGGCTTTCCATGGAGGCTTCAAGGGTCGAAGTCAAGAGGCTCTCGTCCCGCCGGTCGATGGCCTGAACCCAGTCGCGGACGAGGCCGTAATCGCCGCCGCCGTGGCCGGAGTCGAGCTTGGCGTGGTCGCGGGCGGTCCAGAGGTGTCTTTTCCTTTCGTGGAAATCGTAGATATCGAGTTCGGCTTCGTCGCCGACGAGATCGCCGCGCGTCCCCATGATCCGCGTCCGCCGCCCGGCGTACGAGGTCAAGCCTTCCATCGCGAACGAGGCGCTCGCCGGCCCGAACTCGAGGTTGACAATTTGATTGTCGACGACGTCGTTGTCCGAATGATAAACGCACCGCCCGTAGTTCGTCCGGCCGAGCCATTCGCGGATCGAAGCGTCGTCGTCGCCGGGGGTGTCCTTGTGGCCCAGCCAGGTCTTGCGCCGGAGATAGATCTCGAGCGCCGAGAACGGGCAGGTCGATTCGACGGGACAGCCGTCGGCGCAGCGGGCGGGGGCGGCCGGGGGGGCCATCTCGGGGCGGAAGAGCCGGAGCGAGCCGAACGACTGGACCTTGGTGCATGGCCGGCCGATGACCCAGCGGAGGATGTCGAGGTCGTGGCAGCTTTTGGAAAGGAGCATGGGCGTCGATTCCTTCGAGTTCCGCCAGTTGCCGCGGACGAACGAGTGCGACATATGGATGTGTTCGACGGGCTCGAGGTGCTGGACGCTGATGATCTCGCCCAACCGGCCGGAGCCGGCGACGTGCTTCATCATCCGGAAATAGGGCGTGTAGCGGAGGACATGACAGACGCCGACGAGGCGGCCGTTTTTCCGGGCCAGGGCGAGGATGTCCTTGCACTCGGCCCAGGTCTGGGCGATGGCTTTTTCGAGGAGGAGGTCGTAGCCCTTGGCCAGGGCGGCCATGGCCGGGCCGTAGTGGAGGCGGTCGGGGGTCGTAATGATGATGGCGTCGCAGAATTTCGGCCCGTCGAAGGCCCGCTCCCAGGTCGGCCAGCGCCGCGACTCCGGGATGCCGTGGGCCTTGGCCATGGATTCGTTCCGGTAGGGGATGGGTTCGGCTACACCTACGATTTGGAGTTCCTCGGGGAATTTCCGGGCGTATCCCGCATAGACGTTCCCCCGGGCGCCAGCGCCCATGACCGCGGCGGTGACCGGCCGTTTGGGCTTCTTCCACTCGTAGGATGCCGGCCGGCCGAGGGGGTGGGGCTGCCCTTCCTGCGCCCGGGCCAGCCTGTACGAGGCGATGGCCGTCGCCCCGGCCGCCGTGGCCTTCCTGATGAATTCCCGCCTGGTCGTCATTTCATCCTCCAGAATAGGGGGACAGGTCCACTATTTCCTGATTTCGTTTTCTGCCCTGCCGCGATTTTACAAAAAAATGGGAAGCAACCGCAAAAACGCGTGGAAGAAAAAATAGGGAAATAGTGGATCTGTCCCCCTATTATTATCGGTTGCTGGCCGATTTCCCGACGGAATTCCACGCGAGCTGGCAGTGGCGGGACGCCATGAGCCGCGCCCAGGCGATCGTGCTCTCGGACTTCGACCCCGCCCTCCGGCCCATCGTCCGGATCATCGACGATTGGCTCACCAACCGGCCTCTGGGCCTCATCTTCGAGGTCAAGGTGGGGAAGGGCGGGCTGATCGTCACCGGGATCGACCTT
This sequence comes from Candidatus Aminicenantota bacterium, assembly GCA_016867585.1. Classification (GTDB taxonomy): domain Bacteria; phylum Acidobacteriota; class Aminicenantia; order Aminicenantales; family UBA4085; genus JAAZPG01. The sequence goes on from VGJF01000044.1 coordinate 2,442, forward strand.
CTGACGGATCAGGAGAAGCGTCCCGAAGCCGGCCAACTCCTCCTCTCGCTGGCCCGCTCGCCGCCTCGGACGCATTCCGGCCGTCGGTCGAGGCCTCCGTGGCGGCCATCAACGATCTTTTTCGATAAAGGCCAAGTCACCGTCGGATTCTCACTTCGAAGCCGGAACGGCCTAACGGCTTCGAACTGAGAAGATCCGGCCGGCCCGGGGGCGATGGCCTGAAGGGGTTTGGGCCGGACGGATAGGAGCCGCGAGGCAACCTTTTCGCATGACGCCCGATATTCCTGTTTGAGGCCCTTTTCCCGGAGGTCAGCGTGTTCAAGAACATCCTTAAGGTCGCCCTGCGGAACCTCCTCAAACACAAGGGTTTTTCGGCCATCAATGTCGCCGGTCTGGCCCTGGGGCTTGCCGCCGGTTTCTTCGTCCTGATCTTCATCCGGGACGAGACGAGCTACGACCGGTTCCATGATCAAGCGGACCGGATTTACCGCGTCGCTCAATACATCCACATCGACAACCGCGTCGATTCGGCCGTGCCGACGCCGCCGATCCTCGCCGCGGCCCTGGCCGAGGAATTTCCGTCGATCGAGGCCCCGGCCCGGGTCCGCCATGTCGGGGGGATCGTCAGCTACGAAGACCAGAGATTCGCCTCGTCCAACGTCTATGCCGTCGATGCGGACTTCTTCAAGGTCTTTTCTTTCCGTCTTGTGAGCGGCGACCCGAAGACGGCCCTCGCCGAGCCCAACCGGATCATCGTCACGCGTTCGGCCGCCCGGAAAGTCTTCGGCGACAAGGACCCCTCGGCCGGGTTCTGACCATCAGCGGCGACGCGTTCACCGTGACCGGCATCGCCGAGGACTGCCCCCGGAACTCCCATTTCCACTTCGAATTCCTGACCTCGATTCCGACCTACCCGCGAAGCCGGGCCACGGGCTGGTTTGACGGTTTCTGCGCCACCTACGTCGTCTTGAAAAAGGGGGCCTCCCCAGAGACCCTGGAAGCCAAACTCCCGGAATTCGTCCTCAACCATCACTTCGGGGGGAAGAAGGGCGGGGGCCTCTTCAAGGATTGGGTCTACTTCCTCCAGCCCCTGACCGCGATCCATCTCCACTCTCACCTCCTCATCGGCGAGTTCGAGGCGAACAGCAGCGCCGCCTACGTCACCATCTTCTTTGTCATCGCCGTCTTCGTCCTCCTCGTCGCGGCCGTGAATTTCGTCAACCTGTCCACGGCCCGTTCCGCCGTCCGCGGCCGGGAGGTCGGGATCCGGAAGGTCTGCGGCTCGGACCGGGCCGGCTCGTCCGCCAATTCCTCGGGGAGTCGGTCCTGATGACCGCGGCCGCCTTCGCCATCGCCCTGGCTCTCATCGCGGCGCTCTTCCCGGCTTTCCGGAACCTGACGGGAAAGGCGATCGGTCTCGGCGACCTGGCCACGCTCCCGGTCGTTCTCTCCCTCGTCTTTCTGGCCGCTGTCGTCGGGATCGGGGCCGGGATCTACCCCGCGCTCGTCCTGTCCTCGTTCAGGCCGGCGGCCGTGCTCCGGGGGACATTCGCCGCGGGCGCGGGATTCCGCTCCTCCGCCCTGAGGAAGGGCCTCATCGTCCTCCAGTTCGCCGTTTCCGTGTTCCTCCTCGTCGGCACGGCCGTCGTCTATGAGCAGACGGATTTCTTCCAGAGCAAGCGCCTCGGTTTCGACCGGGAGCACGTGTTTGTCGTCAAGCGGGCGGGTCTTCTGGGGACAAACGTCCGTGCCTTCAAGGCGAAGCTTCTCCAGCACCCGGACATCCAGACCGTCGCGTTGTCCTCGGGGTTGCCGGGCGCGGAGGCGGCCGCCGTAAGCCTTCGGGTCCTGCGGCCCGAGGGAAGCCAGGAAGGGATCGTCATGGCCATGCTGTCCTGCGACGAGGATTTCCGCGAGGCCCTCAAGCTGGAGATGGTCTCCGGACGTTTCTTCTCGCCCGACGACCATCCCTCGGACGGCGAGGCCATCGTCATCAACGAGACGGCGGCCCGCGATTTCGGCTGGGACAAACCGCTCGGGAAGACGTTCAAGTACCAGAGAAACGACGTCCGCGTCATCGGCGCGGTCCGAGACTTTCATGTCTATTCCCTGCACGCCAAGATTCCGAGGATGGGCTTCCTCTATGCGGGCGGCGCCCGCGAGAGGGACGGGGACTTTTTCGCGATCAGGGTCCGACCCACTGATATTCGAAGGATCCTGGCCTATGTCCGGACGGCTTGGGATTCCTTCTCTCCGCCTCTCGCCCTCGACTACTCGTTCCTGGACGAGGACTATGCCAAGCTCTACGCGGCCGAAACGCGGACGATGAAGGTCCTCGGCGTTTTCTCGGGCTTGGCCATCTCCATCTCCTGCCTGGGTCTTTTCGGCCTCGTTTCCTTCATGACGGAGCGGCGGAGGAAGGAGATCGGCATCAGAAAGGTGCTCGGTGCCCGGGTCGAGGCGATCGTCGTCCTGCTGGGCAAGGATTTCCTTCGCTGGGTTCTTCTGGCCAACCTTGTCGCCTGGCCCGCCGCCTTCTTCGTCACCCACCGCTGGCTGCGGAACTTCGCCTACCGGATCGAGATCGACGCCTGGCCTTTCATCCTCTCCGCGGGGGCCGTTCTGCTCCTCGCCGCGGCGACACTCGCTTATCAGACCATCATGGCGGCTCTGGCCAATCCGGCCGACTCCTTGCGGCGCGAATAGGCGCCGGTAATTCATGTCCCGGCCCGTTTCCCCGGCTGATTCATTTCGCGTTTTTGCCCGTGATAATTGGAGATAAAACGGAATTTCGCGATTCAACCGGCTTAAAATCAGGAAATAGTGGACCTGTCCCTCAATTTCCGGAAGACGGCGGAGGCGATGGCAAGGTCCTGGACGGCCACGCCGGTCAGGTCGACGACCGTGATTTGGCTCTCCGACGTCCGGCCTTTCGCCTTCCCGGCGATGATCGCCCCGAGCTCAATGCACCGGCTTTCCTCGATATGGCCCGATTCGAGGGCCTTGTGGATCTCTCCCCGCAGACGGCACTGAGGGATGCTGTCGGCCACGACGAGGCCGGCTTTCGCCAGAATGGCCGAATCGAGTTCCTGCTTGTCCGGCGTGTCCGAGCCGACGGCGGTGATGTGGGTCCCTGGCCGGAGGTCCTCGGCCCGGAGAAGAGGCGTATGCGACGGCGTCGCGGTGACGACGAGATTGCACGCCTCCAATACATCCGAGGCGTCGAGCGTCGTTTTGACCGTAAAGCCGAGCGGCTCCATGTCCCGCCTGTATCTTTCGACTTCCTCGGCGTTGAGCCCCCAGACCAAGACATCCCGGCAAGGCGTGACCATGGCCTTGGCCAGCCATTCGAGCTGGAGCCTGGCCTGAGTCCCGGCGCCGACGATCCCGATCCGTTGGACGTCCTTCGGGGCGCAATATTTCGCCGCGACGGCGCCGGCGACGGCCGTCCGGACGTTGGTCAGCAGCCCTTCGTCGAGCAATATGGCGGCCGCCTCCCCCGTCTCCTGCTTGAAGAGGAGCAGGCAGCCGTTTCCCGAGGGCAGCCCGAGCGCGGGATTCCCGTAGAATCCCGAGGCGATCTTGATGACATAGAATTCCTCGCCCCGGATGAAGCCATACTTGAGGTGGACCTCGCCCTTGTCCAGGAGGAGCTCGCCGACCGGGGGAATGACCGCCCGCCCCTCCGAATACGCCCGGAATCCCTCCTCGATGGCCGGCATCAAGTCGAGCGACGGCAGGACCTCGCGGATCTCGTCCACCGTGAGAATCTTCATTTCCGCAGTTCGACGAACAGGTCCCGGATCCGGCCGAGGGCCGGCCTGAGGATTTCATGCGGCAGGCCGAAGCTGATCCTCAAATGATGGTCCAGGCCGAAATGGTCTCCGGGGACGATGAGGACGCTCTTTTCCTCCCGCAGCCTCGCGGCCAGCTTCGTCGAGTTGACCTTCAACTTGTACCGGACGAAGGCGATCGCCGCGGCTTGTGGCGGGGTCAGCGAAAAGATGTCGCCCTGCCCTTTCATCCACTCTTCCAGGACGGGATAGCCCCTTCGGATGTATTGGCGCGCCCGCCGGATGAGACGCGGCCGGACTTCCGGCGACAAGGCGATCGCCGCCAGATGATTCGAAAGCATCGAGACGCTCAGGGTGATGTATTCGTGCCGGGCCCAGATCCGGTCGACAATTTTGGCCGGGCCGACGACCCATCCCGCCCGGAGCCCCGGCAGGCCGTAGGCTTTGCTCAGGCTGCCGACGGCCAGGACCTTCTCGTACATCCCGTAGAAAGACGGCGTCTCCTCCTCGGCGACCCGCTCGGCCCCGGCGTAGACCTCGTCGGCCAGGATCCAGGCCTTGGCCTTCCGGGCCGTCTCGACGACGGCCTCCATCTCCTCCCTGGTCAGGATGTATCCGCTCGGATTGTTCGGGTTGCAGACGGCGATGAGCTTCGTCTTCTTCGTGACCGCCTTCCGCAGCTTGTCGAGGTCGGGCTTCCAGCCGAATTTCTCGGCGAGCGGAAAAGTCTTGAGGTCCGCCCTCAGATTCTTGGCCATCCCCCAGATCTGCATGTAATTGGGGAGCATGACGACGATCTCGTCCCCCGGTGCGACAAGAGCGGCGAGAATATCATAGTTGGCCTCGATCGCCCCGACCGTGACCAGGACGTTCTCCGGCCCGGCGCCCGCGTACAGGGCGGCGATGTTCCGCCTCAGCTCGGGGATGCCGTTGGCGTGGGCATAGTCCATTTCCGTCGCCAGCAGGCGGTCGAGGGCCCCGGGGACGCCCTGGATGAGCTCCTTGAAGGTGACCGGATGGACGCCGCTCTCCGAGAGGTTGTACTCGACGGCCTTCTCGAACTTGGACATCATCCGTTCCATGACGAACGGCTGGAATCTCGCCATTTCCCGAACTCCTTTTAATCGGGGGACGTGATACCCTGTCCCTCGATTCTTTTACACCCTCGAGGTTTCGCCTCCCGCCGGGACCGGCATCACCCCGGCCATCTCGCCGATGACGTTGATGAGCTGGGTGTTGGCCGGGACGACGATCTTGGCGTTGTTGGCCAGGGACCGCTCGACGACATCGAGCCGCTTGAGGAGCTGGGCGTTGCCGATGAAATACTGCTGGGCGGCCTCGTTGACGAGCTTGATGGCCTGGGCCTCGCCCTCGGCCTCGAGGATCCGGGCCTGTTTGACCCCGTCGGCCTTCTTGATCTCGGCCCGCCGGGCGCCGTCGGCCATGGTCTCGGTCGCCGTGGCGAAGTCGACGGCCGCGATCTTCTCGTTCTCGGCCTTGACGACCTTGTTCATCGTCTCCTGGACGTCCTTGGGCGGGTCGATCTCCTTGAGCTCGGTCCGGACGATGTCGATCCCCCAGCTCCGGGTCTCCTCGCGGAGGGTCTTCTGGAGCTCGAAGTTGATCTTCCCCCGCTCGCTGTTGGCCGACTTCAAGGTCAGGGTCCCGATGATGTTGCGGAGCGTCGTCCGGGCCAGGTTGACGATCTGCCACTGGTAGTTGTAGACGTTGTACTGCGAGTTCTTGACGCTCTCCTCGTCGGAGTTGACCTTGAAATAGACCTGGGCGTCGACCCGGGCGTTGAGGTTGTCGTTGGTGATGATCTCCTGGGGCTGGGCGTCGACCATAACCTCGGTGATGTTGACCTGGTAGAGCCGGTCGATGATCGGAATGATCCAGTTGAATCCCCGCTTGGCGAAGCGCTTGTATTTCCCCAGGCGTTCGACCAGCCCGCGGTGGGTCGGCCGGACGATCCGGATGCCGCTGAAGAAGATGATGACGACGGCCGCGGCGGCGACGATCCAAGTCAATGCCGGCTGAGACATGAGGCCCTCCTTCCTCGAAAACGAAATTTCGCTCTTTCGCTATTCTATCCCGAAGCGGCCCGGCGCGGAAGAGGAGGCGCACGATTTTCTTTTTTGACAAGGGCCGTTCGGCTGGACTATAAAGTCAGGGAAGAGAGGCGGAGAGAACAAGCGCCGTGACGTCCAAGGACCGCCTGATGCTCGCCCTCCACCGGGAAAAGGCCGACCGGCTGCCGGCCTCCGTCCACCAGTGGCAGGCCTTTCATCTCGAGACGTTCATGGGCGGGGCCTCCGAGCTCGAGGCCTTCGAGCGGGTCGGGCTCGACGCCCAGATCCAATATTTCGAGTCCATGGCCCAGTTCTGGGTCCGGGACGCGGACTTCGCCAAGCCCGACTCCGCCGTCTGGCGCGACGAAGCGCGGGTCGTCAGCGCCGATCCCGACCGCCGGGTCGTCCATCACACGATCACGACGCCCGGCGGCGTCCTGACCTACAAGACCGAGGGCGACCGGAAGACGACCTGGATCACGGAATATCTCATCAAGCGTGACGAGGACATCGGGCTCATCGACAGATACATGCCCGTCCCGAAGCTCGACCTCCGGGCCGTGTCCAGGGCCTACGACGACGTCGGCGACAAGGGCATCCTCAGGGGCTTCGTCTGGGGCGACCAGGCCGGATGCTGGCAGCACGCCGCCTGCCTCCTCGACATCAATGCCCTGATCCTGGCCGCGATCGACAAATCCGATTGGGTTCACGCCCTTCTCAAGATCCTTCTCGACAAGAAGCTCCGGTTCATCGAGTCCATGAAAGGGGCGAAATTCGACCTCGTCGAGACCGGGGGAGGCTCGGGCTCCTCGACGCTCATCTCGCCCAAGCTCCACGAAGCCTTCTGCCTCCCTTACGATCGAGTCATGCACGACGCCCTCCACGACCTCGGCTTCCTCGTCACGTACCACACCTGCGGCGGGACGCTCGGCCTCGAGGAGCTCATTGTCGCGAACGGCGCCGACGCCTCCGAGACGCTCGCCCCGGTTTCGATCGGCGGCAATCAGGAGCCCTGGGAGTTCAAGGCCAAGATCGCCGGGAGGATGGCTCTCATCGGCGGTTTCGACCAGTTCAACGTCCTGACGCGGGGGACCAAGGAGGAAATCCGGGCCGCGGTCCGCAAGCTCTTCCGGCAGGTCGGTGACCAAGGGGGATACATCTGCTCGGCCTCGGACCATTTCTTCGAAACCCCCGTCGAGAACATCGCCGCCTTCGCCGAGGCGGCCAAGGAGTGCGTCTATCGATGAGCCTGACCCGTCGACGGTTCCTCCGGATGGCGGCCGGGGCCGGCCTGGCCGCGGCGCCCTCGGCCTGCGTCGTCAAGAAGTGGCTCTTTCGCCCCCCGCTGAAAAAGCCGAACATCATCCTCTTCCTCGTCGACGACCTCGGCTGGCAGGACGTCTCGGTGCCTTTTTTCAAGGATCGCACGCCTCTCAACGCCCGCTGCCGAACCCCGAACGTCGAGCGCCTGGCGGCCGACGGGATGAAGTTCACCCAAGCCTACGCCTCCGCCGTCTGCTCGCCGACCCGGGTCAGCCTCATGACCGGGATGAACGCTGCCCGCCACCGGGTGACGAACTGGACGCTCCGTAAGAACGTCCCGACCGACGCCGCCCACGAAACGCTCGATTTCCCCGCGTGGAACGTCAATGGGATGAGCCCGGTTCCGGGCGTCGAGCGGACGGCCTACGGGACGCCCCTCCCGGCCCTTCTCCGCGAGGCCGGATACCGGACGATCCATTGCGGCAAGGCCCACTTCGGGGCGATCGACACGCCCGGGGCCGATCCGAAAAGCCTCGGTTTCGAGGTCAACATCGCCGGCCACGCCGCGGGCGGCCCCGGCAGCTACCTCGGCGAGCACGGCTTCAGCGCGGCCTGGCGGAAGGGCGAGAGCGTCTGGGACGTCCCCGGCCTCGAGGCCTACCACGGCCGGGACGTTTTCCTGACCGAGGCCCTGACCCGCGAGGCCCTCAAGGCCGTCGAGGCGGCCGTGAAGGATCGCAAGCCTTTCTTTCTCCACATGGCCCATTATGCCGTCCACACGCCCATCGAGGAGGACCAGCGCTTCATCCAATCCTATCTTGACGCCGGGCTCGACCCGATCGAGGCGAAGTATGCGGCCATGATCGAGGGGATGGACAAAAGCCTGGGCGACATCATGGGCTATCTCGAGCGCCGCGGCCTCGCCGGCGAGACGATCATCCTCTTCATGTCCGACAACGGCGGCCTGAGCGCCGCGGCCCGGGGCGGGACGCCGCACACCCACAACAGGCCGCTCTCGAGCGGCAAGGGCTCGGCCCACGAAGGCGGCATCCGCGGGCCGATGGTCGTGAAATGGCCGGGCGTCGTCCGAGGCGAAAGCGCATGCGAAACGCCCGTGATCATCGAGGATTTCTTCCCTACGATCCTCGAGATGGCCGGCGTCCGGGGAGCGGAAACCGTCCAGCCGGTCGACGGCCGAAGCTTCGTCCCCCTCCTTCGGGGGAGCAGCCTGTTTCCCCGCAACCGCCCCCTCTTCTGGCATTTCCCGAACAACTGGGGGCCGGCGGGACCCGGCATCGGAGCCTCGAGCACGGTCCGGCGGGCGGACTGGAAGCTCATCTATTATCATGCCGACCGGCGGTTCGAGCTCTTCAACCTGGCCGAGGACATCGGGGAGACGGAAAACCTGGCGGGGAAACGCCCGGAGAAGGCAGAGGAGCTGGCCTCGCTGCTGACCGTCTATCTCAAGTCGGTCGACGCCCAAATGCCGGTCGACCGGGGAACCGGAGAGCCCGTCCCTTGGCCGTCCGAGGCCCTCGCCGGCCGCGGCGGCGTCGTGTTGGCGAAAGTCGGTCCGGCCTCTAGAGGAAGTTTCAGGCGAGGGCCTTCATGAGCCAATCGTGGAGGGCGACGACGAGGCGGAACCGTTCGAAACAATATTGACGGGGACACGCCGCCGCCCAGCATGAGAGGCGGCGGCTCGAGATGGAAATCGAAGCCGGTCATGGTTTTTCTGCTCCGTCGATTATTTCCTCCATTCATTTTGCGGGCGAATTGCGATAGAATTCTTTCAGTGAAGGCCGTCGATGGCTGAAGCGAGGGATCCCATGACAAGATTCCGCGCCGGCCGGTTTGCGTTCGGGCTGGCGATCCTGGGGCTCGTCGGGGTCGGACTCCATCGGGGAACCGCCGAACCTCCGGGCGGACCGGGACATTTCCCTGCCGACGAATACACCGAGGCGGCCGCCTCGGCCGTCCACGTCCGCTATGTCGATAACGCCATTATCCCTCCCTACCTGGGAACGGACACGGTCAACCGGACCCTCGTCTACGGCGACTACATCCCTGTCTACATGTCCCGGCCGCAGCGGTTCAATCCCTATCCGACGTCCGATCCCCCCTACCGGAATCTTTGGCCGAATGCCCGGGCCGTCATCGCCGCGGCGGACAACGCCTCCGATCCGCTCCACGCCCAAGCCGTCAATTTCCGCCCCATGGCCGAAGCCCTGTTGGCCATGGAGAGCCGGAGAGACGCGTTGCTGTCCTATTTGACGGCTCGGACGCTTCCCTCCGCTCTCAATCCTTTCCAGTTCTTCCGCACCCAGTTCAACGGCTTGCCGCCGTCCTCGGTTTGGTCGTACGACCCGTCGAACAGCCTTCAGGCGCCTTACCATCCCCAAACCCTTCGTTCGCTCGACGCGACGTTCATCGCCCCCATGAACCAGTGGAACTCCGTGACCTTCAATCCCTCAGAGGCCTACATCGAAGCCCTGGACGAAATCCTCCATCCCGTGCCGGACCTGAGTTTCCTCCAAGACGTCTTCAACCAGCACGGCCCCCTCTGGGAGTTCGGAACGGCCCTGGCCGACATCGCGACGCCGTGGAATTTCCTGCCGGCGCTCGTCATGATGGGATTCGACCTCTATCTTTCGTCCCAGAAGGAAATCGGCTTTCTCCATCCGACCCCGACCGGCCATTCCCTTTCGCCGATGCCCGGCTCCGGACTGGTCATGATCAAGAGGGGAGCCAACCAGATGATTTATGACATCGCCGGAGGGGACGGCGGGGCGATCCGGAACATCCCCTCGGGAGATTATGGGATTTTCTTCGTCCAGGCCGTCAACGCCTTCGGCGGGGAGCTGCGTCCGACCTCCGGGTTGACCAACGCCGACAGGCTCGAGGGCGGACGGGTCGGTTACGCGGGTGTGCCGGACGAATTCCGGGACCGGGATCTCGCCCTCAATCTGGAAAGCCGCGTCGGGGTGGGCCAGACGGGGAAGTGGCTCTATGACACCGTGGTCTGCCGGATCGATGGCTCCGGGACGCTGGTCATGATCCCGTTCAAGATCGGCTGCTGGTTCGAGAGCCGGGCCGGCCAGGAAGGGGACCTCCTCAGCCAGGTCAAGGTGGGCGTCCGGTTCAAGGACGGGAAGGTGATCCACAGCCGGGCCTTGTCCGATTGCCGCCTCGAAGGCGTCCGCGAAGCCCGAAACGGCGTTCTGATGTGGAGCGGGACGGTCATCTTCGACGCCCAGGAATACGGCGAGGACGAAATTGTCGAGATCTATCTCACCGCCCAGTCGGGCGCCCTCCGGAAGCAGGGCCTGAATCCCTTCGACTGCCGGACGTCGGTCTCCTTTTCGCCGTACTTCCTGAAACCGATCGTCGAGGTCCCGGCCGACCAGGAGGCCTATCCCGGCGAGCCGGTGACCTTCAAGACCCAATGGATTGAGCGGCCGGCCGGAGCCTTGGTCGACATCCGCTGGAAGCTTCTTGACACAGGGACCGTCCTCGAGGACGATACGGCCGTCCACACCTTCACTTCGCCGGGCTCTTACCGGGTCCAGATGATCGTCGATCCCCGCTACGATCCCCGCCCGCCGGCCGTGAAGGTCACCGACGCGAAGGAGCTCTTCTGGAATTCCCCGGCCGGACGGATGGAATGGATGTTCAGGGTCGACATCCTCCCGCCCGTCGACCTGGAGGTCGGATGGGAGCTGCCCGCCTGCGTTCCGTTGAACACGCGCGTCCGTCCCGGGGTTGATATCTTTCCCGGCCGGGCGGCGGCCTTTAAGGTTTTCATCACCAACAAGGGAAACCGGGATTTCGCCGCCTCTCCCGGAGGAGGGCCCTCGGAGACAATCGAGGTGGGCCTCTTCGTCGACCGCGACCGGAACACGATTTTCTCCTCCGACGAGAAAATCTGGAGCACGACGGTCGACCGGCTGGCGGCCAAATCGAGCGCATTCTTCAACCTGGATAAGACGTTCTGCCTGGATCGGACGGCCGGCGACCCCGCCGGACAAACTCCGGTCTACAGGGCCGGGATTTACGCTTTCCGCCTCCAGGCCACGGTTTTGTCTCAGGAAACGAACACGGCCAACAACGCCCTCCAGGCCGAGCGTGAATTCGTCCGCCCCCCGGAACTGGCGGTTCCCGATTTCGCCGTGGCAAATCCCGTCCTGGAGGTGGATGCCTACCGCAACCTCACGCTCTCGTTCATCCTCGCGGACCACAGCCCGTCGGAGGCCGATTTCGAAAAATGGAGGAGGTGCCGGCCGCAAGATACGGCCGTGCCTCAGTGGGGGCCGGTCTCCTACCAAGTCGTTGTCGCGGATGGGCGCGGCTTTCAGCGGACCCTGGCCCAGGAAAGCGTCGACCTCGTCCGTTTCCATGAAACCTTGCCCTTCCGTTTCGACCCGTGGAACCTGCAGTCCCTGCCGGCCGGACGGTATTTTGTCCGGGTGACGGTCAACGGGGCGAACGATCCCGCCGAGACGAATACGCTCAACAACGTGGCCACTCTCGACTGGTTCGATCTGTCCGATGAGGCCGATCAGCCCTGGGCGGTGCGCGGCGGCGACCGCGGCCACGGCGGCTGGAAGAAAAGGGGTGTCCGGCCTCCTCTTGTGACGGAGTGGACGGCGTCGGCGACGGGCTATCCAGTCGCCGCGGTGAGCGACGATCAGCACATCTTCGTCCTGACGGCGTCCGGGACTCTGGAAAAATTCACCGCCTCCGGAGAGAGGATCTTTTCCACTCCCGGATTCGACGGGACCCCCATTCGCAACGCGGCCCTCCTCCTCCTCCATCCCGGGACGGACGGCATGCGGATCCTGGCTTTCACCTCCGAATACCGAATGGCCCTGGTCGACCCGGCGTCGGGGCAAATGGCCTGGACGAGCGCCGAAACGTTCGTTCCCACGGTCTTCGGTTCGGAGTCGAGTCCCAGGGATTTCAGCCGGGCCGTCGATTTCGACGGCCGGCGACTGGCGGCCGGCTGGCCCCTGACGCTTTATCGAGTGGAGGCAGCGGGCTCCGCTCCGGCCTTGGTATGGAGGACGGAAGATACCGACCGCGGCGAGGTTTTTCTCTTGGAGAATTCGATTCTGGCCGGACATCGGCTCTATTCCTACGGCGGCGGGGGCCAAGAATGGATGATGTGGATGGACAACGCCGCGTTGCGCCGCCAGGGCGTCGTCTATTCCGGCGGGAAGCGGTACGACAGCGCCAGCGGGACGACGGCCGATTGGTCCGACCTGTTCCGGCCGGGAGGCGTGCTCCCGGACGGCATTTTCACGATCCCTCGTCCTCGGCGGTTGGCCGGCGACGGGACCGTCCGCTGGACGATGCCGGACCGGATCCCTTTGCCTTTTTTCCCCGCTTCCACGGGCCGAAGCTTCTCCGTCTACGCTTCACCGGGTCCCGTTCTCCTGGGGGACGGACAAACCGGCGTCGCGTATCTCATCAATCACGCCCACCAGCTTCTGGCCGTGGATCTGGCCGACGGCGCGCCTCTCTGGTACCGGGAGTTCGTCCTGCCGCACGGACGGATCGAGGCGTTGCGAACCGGACTGCCCCCCGACATGTCGCGCCATCTGGGGACCGGGAGACTGATCCATCAAACGCCGCTGAACATGGCCGAGGGCATGGCCGTCGACATCACAACCTTGATCCCCTTCCAGAATTCCCTTCTCGTCGGGACGATCGACGGACTTCTCCGCAGGCTCAGCCCCGTCCCGGCGAGGAGATTGGCCGTGGAAGGATTCATCCCCTCCCGCTTTTTCGGGGCGTCGCGGATTTCCGTCCGGGTCAAAGCTCTCGACGGACAGGGGACGGAGGTTGCCTTGGAGGACAAAATCACGGTCACCGGACCGGGGGAGGACAACGTCGGCGGGCGTCTCTACCGGACAGGGGAGGAAATCCGGCTCGCCATCGATCTGCCTGATAAAGCCCGAAGAATCATCGACCTGCCGGAGGAACCCTCCGCGGCCTCGAACGAGTTCGTTTTCATCGACGTCCAGGACTTGTCGGCGGGAATCCGGGGCACTTTGCGGGTCGAGAACATCCTGCCCTCCCTCCGGGCCACGGCCAAGGAATCCCGGCCGGGGGAGAGGACCGTCCTGGCCGTGGACGGCGAGGCGGATTTGACGTTCGTCACCCGAAGCGCGCGCGGCCGGCCGGTTCTCCAATACGTCGGCTGCGGAAGCGAAGACCCCTCGGGTGTCGTGTTCGAGCACGGATTCCTCCTCTCGATCAGCCGGCCCGGCAAGGCGCGGCTGGAGGACCTCTACGAGTCGATTGCCTTCCAAGCCGCCTTGCCCCCAGGGACGGACGCCTCGAGTTTGCGGCTGAAAGCCAATGGCCGCCTTTATGATTCGGCTGCCGGAGTTTGGAGCGTGCACGGCGATATCCTGAGGCTCGATGTCCTGGCTTTGCTGACGGGGTCCGACGACAATTCCCTGCGTTTGTATATCCTGAGGCCGGCCGCGGGTGAAGATGACAGCGTTGGACGTCCGGATCGCGGCCCGGGATCTTGCTGGTGAAGGAGAGGCGTGCCCCTAGTCAGACGATGTCCCGGCGGGAGCGGGTGTAGAGGCTGATCAAGGGATTGTGGCCGGTCTCCTTCTTGGTTCGGCAGCCATGGTATCACACTCAGGAGGGCCGGCAAATCCGTCTCCGGGCAACGGGCCCGGGCTCCCCTGGCGCTTGACGCCCCTCCGGGGGGGCGGCTATGATGGCCGACGATGACCTCGGGGATCCGGCGCCGGACGATCGCCCTTCTCTTCGGCCTGGCCCTTGTCTGGAGCCTTGCGCCGGCGGCGGCCGACATCCGGTTCGCGGTCATCGCCGACACCCATATCGGCGCAGGGAGCACGGCTTCGGCCGATTTATCCGCCGTTGTCTCAAGGATCAACGGCCTCTCCGGCGTCCATTTCGCCGTCCTGGCCGGAGATATCACGGAAAAGGGGAGGGATTCGGAATTCGCCGAGGCCAAGAGGCTCCTCGGCGGGCTTAAAATCCCCTGGCACGTCATTGCCGGGAATCACGACGCCCACTGGATCGGACAGGCCCTGATCGGATTCCGCGAAGCCTGGGCCTCGGACCGGTTTTTCTTCGAAAAATCCGGACGCGTTTTCATCGGCCTCAACACCTGGGATTTCGGGCATCTCGCTCCCGACGATCTCGTCTGGCTGAGAGAGCGCCTGGCGGGAACCGCCGCCTCGGCCCGGTTTTTCGTCTTCGCCCATCATCCGCCGGCCCTTGTGGATAATTGGTATCAGGCTCAGAACATTCTGAAGGCGAGGAAATCGGTCATTTTCAACGGCCATGTCCACCGGACCCAAATCCTCGAGGCGGAGGGACTGCCGGTCGTCACG